>JAIROC010000341.1 GCA_031257735.1 Bacteroidales bacterium
GTTGTTTGAATAATGTTGTTTCCATAACTATCTTTTTTGTTCTACAAAAGTTCTGCGAAGATAGTAAAACTTTATCAATTGATGAAGTTTTCAATTGATGGATTAATCTCCCCAAAAAAAAGTATCTTTGCAGACAAAATAGTACAAACATTTTAAGCTATGAATAGATACACTTTGTTAGTTCTTGCTGCAGGTATGGGTAGCAGATACGGAGGATTAAAACAAATAGAAAAATTAGGTCCGGGAGGCGAAACTCTTATTGATTATTCTATCTATGATGCAATGAATGCGGGTTTTGAGAATGTAATTTTCGTTATACGTAAAAGTATAGAAGATGAATTTAAGGAAACAGTCATGGAGAAATATAAAAACAAAATAGCCATAGACTACGTGTTGCAAGAGATAAACAATGTTCCATTTGGCTTTAAAGTTCCTCCAAAAAGAGAAAAACCATGGGGTACAGCTCATGCAATCCTGATGGCAAAAGAAAAAATTCATGACTTTTTTGCGGTTATCAATGGAGATGATTTTTATGGTAGAAATTCTTTTGTTCTTCTTTTTAATTATCTTAATACTCTATCTTTATCCGATACAAAATCACAGGCTATGGTTGCTTACTCTCTATGTAATACCTTGTCGGAAAATGGTACGGTATCCAGAGGGATTTGTACGGTCAATCAGCATCAATATTTGGAAAAGATAGTGGAACATACGAAAATAAGTCGCTGTAACAGTAAAATCATTAATCATAATAATGAGCAATCCCAAACAGAACTAAACCCAGGGACTCCTGTCTCCATGAATTTTTGGGGATTTCATCCTTCTATCTTTAACGCTATTGAGGACTTATTCGTCGATTTCCTAAAAAAACATATTGACAATCCCTCTTCGGAATTTTATATTCCTTCCGTCATTGACGATTTGTTACAGGCACATAAAATACAGGTAAAAGTTTTGCAAACAAATTCGCAATGGTATGGCGTAACCTATAAAGAAGACAGTCAATATGTCAGCGCTAAGTTTAAAGAGATGGTTCAATCTAACATATATCCCCCTGTACTATGGCAGTAAAAAATAAATGGATATTGTTACTGATCCTGTTGAATGCATTTTCCTGCAATCAAAAAAAAACATTGTCATCACAGCAACTCTCAAAAGTATTACAGAAAGAGGATACTCTTGTAAAACAACCCTTACCTGTCATCGCCAAACCTGAAATGTGTTTGAAGATGGAAAAGATGGGATTAATAGATGTGCGCAGTGCAGACCCAAGTATTCGTGTAGTGTTGCCCTACGCATCTGACGATAATTTTACGGGACAAGTATTGTATGAAAGTTCTCAATATGCCTATCTTCAACCGGAGATTGTGGCAATGCTGACAAAAGCTTCTCAATTGTTGCAAAAAGAATATCCTCAATATCGTTTGTTGGTATTGGATGCAGCCCGTCCATTGTCCGTGCAGCGAAAGATGTGGAATGCTGTCAAGGGAACGCCTGATAATATATATGTTGCCAATCCCGCAAAAACAGGACTGCATAACTATGGCGCTGCAGTAGATATTACTATTACCAATAATTTGGGTGTTGCGCTGGATATGGGTACGCCATACGATTTCTTTGGTCTGGAAGCACAACCCGCTAAAGAAAAACAAATGCTTAAACAAGGTAGATTGACACAAACACAGATAGATAATCGTTTGTTGTTACGTAAGGTAATGAATCAGGCAGGTTTTATTACCTACCAAAGAGAATGGTGGCATTTTAATGCCTGTTCTCTTTCCGAAGCAAAATCAAAGTATCAGGTAATTCCATAGACCCTGCATTAATTGACAATTTAATGCTATCTTTGCACGAATTTTTAATAAACGTATTATGTATTTTTTAGAAAGTGTTTTAGGAAAAGACAATTCGTTTTGGAAGTATGTTATTGTATTTGTAGGGGTTCTTTTTGTATCACAGGTACTTGGAGCTATCCCTCTATTGGTTATTGTTTTGAGAAATGTTATAGAAAATGGAATTGCAATGCCCGTGGACAATTCCTCAATGATGGATTTTTTAGCAGGAAACATCTCTCAAAATCTCTTACTGTTTTTGATGCTTGTTCCTTTTGCAGTGGGATTGCTTGCGACATGGTTATTCATTAAACTTCTGCACAAACGTTCCTTTTCAGAGACAGTAAACGGAACAAAAAAGATTAGATGGAAACGTATTTTTACAGGGTTTGGAGTTTGGTTACTGATTATGTCTATTTATTTGGCAATAAGTTGTATTATTGATCCTGATAATTTTATATTTCAGTTCAATCTAACGACATTTGTTCCGCTCTTTTTTATTGCGATAATATTTATTCCCCTTCAAACGACCTTTGAAGAGTTGTTGTGTCGGGGTTATTTGGCGCAGGGTATCGGAGCGTGGACAAAAAACAGATGGATTGTTATTGTTATTCCGTCTATATTGTTCGGATCAATGCACTTTTTGAACCCGGAAGTTTCGGAGTATGGAATATGGGAAACAATGCCGCAATATATTTTATTTGGTCTTATTTTCGGACTTGCCGCTGTTTTGGACGACGGAATAGAACTCGCTATGGGAATGCATGCAGCAAATAATATCTTTGCATGTTTGTTTGTTACTTTTGACCATTCCGCATTACAAACCCCCGCCATTTTTAAACAGCAATCTGTAAACATGCAAATGGAGACAGTTGTTTTATTGATAGCTGGCGTACTTGCTTTGTTCTTTTTTGCCAGAAAATACAAATGGCGTTTTTCCATCATAAACAAAAAAATAAAACCGACAACAATTGAAAATTGAAAATTGAAAATGAGAGACCCAATCAATGCGTTTTTAGTCAGGGATTGGCTACGCCAAGCTCCACTTCGTTACGGATTGCTTCGCTGCGCTACCAATAACGGTGTTATGGGTTTGTTTTCACACAACCTCTTTCGTCAAGCGCTATTTCAACAAACTCATTCTCACGTTTATTTGCTATGAAAGGAAAACATATTTAACCCATGAAAGCATTATTTTATTATTTATATAAATAAATTTAGTACTTTTGCCCTTTAAATTTTGATTGCAAAAAAATAATAGATATATGAATAAAGTTCATGCCGTAATTACAGGAATAGAAGGATATCTTCCTGATTATATATTGACCAATGAGGAACTTAGCCACATGGTGGATACAAGTGATGAGTGGATAATGAGTCGTATCGGTATCAAGGAACGCCATATTTTAAAAGAACAGGGAAGTGGTTCTTCTGACCTTGCCGTAAAAGCAATTGAGAAACTATTAGCGAAAACCAATACGAAAACAGAAGAGGTTGATTTTATCTTGTGCGCTACGGTTACGCCTGATATGCAATTTCCTGCTACCGCAAACATCATCGCCGATAAACTTGGCATCACGAATGGATTTGGATATGATATTAATGCAGGATGTTCCGGTTTTTTGTTTGCTCTTGCAAGCGCTTCAAAATGGGTAGAAGTAGGAACTTGCAAAAAAGTTATTGTTGTAGGCACAGAAAAAATGTCTTCCATTGTTGATTATACAGACAGAGCAACTTGTCCCATCTTTGGAGACGGCGCTGGCGCTGTACTCTTAGAACCAACAACAGAAGATGTCGGTATTATGGATAGCGTTTTACATGCAGATGGTTCTGGCAGAAAGTATTTGCATCAAAAGGCAGGCGGTTCTATCAAGCCTGCAAGTCATGAAACGGTAGATGCCCATGAACATTTTATTTATCAGGAAGGACAAGCTGTATACAAACATGCTGTTTCCCGTATGTATGAAGCAAATAAAGAGATTTGCGAAAGAAATAATCTTGCAAGTAATCATGTTGATTGGTATGTTCCTCATCAGGCAAATAAACGTATCATAGATTCCCTCATAGAAAAACTTCAACTTGACCCCCAAAGAGTAATGATAAACATCGAACGATTTGGCAATACTACAGCAGCTACACTTCCTTTGTGCTTGTGGGAATGGGAAAATAAAATGAAAAAGGGGGATAAGGTAATATTATCTGCCTTCGGTGCAGGATTTTCCTGGGGGGCTATCTATCTAAAATGGGGATATGATCCCAAATGATGTTATCTTGGTTTTGAAGGGTCGATGTTTTTTAGCGTTATAAAATGAAAGGAGTCAGAAGAATTTATATGTGTAAATATTATTGGGAGAATAAAAATAGCGAATAATGTTACAAGAAATTTTCACCCCTGTAAAAAAAGAAATAGCGTCATTAAACAAGACGTATAAAAAAGTATTACAAAGTAATGCTTCGGAAGTAACATACGTATTGTCGAAAATGACTTTGTTTGAAGGAAAAAGGATACGCGCTGCATTGGTTTTTTTGTCTGCCGGAATTACAGGAAAAATTAATAAACAGACTCATCTTTCTGCTTTTGGATTTGAATTGTTGCATTGTACATCCCTTATACATGATGATGTTATTGATAACGGACAAAAAAGACATGATCAACCAACCTTAAATGCTATTTGGAATAACAAAATAGCTGTTTTGGGCGGGGATTATTTATTGTCTCTCTGTATGGATTTTATTGTACAGGCTAATTATACCGAACTATTATTGAAATTATCCGAAGTCGCAAAATTAATGGTCTGCGGAGAATTACGACAACTAAAACAATCACAGCGTCAGCATAGAGTTTCTTCAAAAAAAAGCTATCTGAAGACCATTCATTATAAAACAGCCGCTCTCATGTCTGCCTGTTGCGAAATGGGCGCAGCTTCTTCTACCTCTGACAATAAAATTATCGACCAATGGAAAACCTTCGGAGAAGAAATCGGTATTATGTTTCAATTGAAAGATGATTTATTGGACTATCAAACCGACACTCATTCTTCAAAAGATGCGCATAAGGACATTAAGGAACATAAAATAACATTACCGTTTATTGTTGCCATTCAACAGACGCCCATTTTTGAAAAATCAAAATTGCTGGAACTTTATCTGCATCACACAGGAACAGAAAACGAAATACAGGATATTATCCATATCGTTACGAAACGGGGCGGTATTAGATATACAAAATATCTCATTAACAATAAAGCAGAAAACTGTATCAATTTTATCAATCAACAAAAAGATAGCAAATATAAGAAGTCATTGTTATTGCTGGTTCAATTTATACGGGATCAAGAATTTTAATACAATGATACGGTTTATTCTTCGACGGATAGGGTATGGTTTTTTTGTGATGGCAGGAATAATTACGGTTATATTTCTGCTTTTTTCTATTTTGCCCGGCGACAGTACCATTATGACTATGGGACAACGCTCTGATGTCAGTTCGGAAGAAGCCGTACGCAAAGAACTCGGATTGGATTTGCCCTTGGAAATACGTTATGTAAATTATTTGAATGATATATCTTTTTTATCGTTTCATAACAGGGTAGACAATCAAAGTGTTTTTTATTTAGACACAAATAAATATGAAGCGCGCATATTGTTCAAAACAGGGAAAGAACATGTTTTGGTATTAAAGAAACCTTATCTTGGTCGTTCTTATCAGAGTAAACGTTTGGTTATGGAGATGCTCAACGAAGCCATCCCCAAAACGGCGCTGTTAGCCGTTGTATCTATCTTTTTTGCTATTATTGTCGGGATATTGTTAGGAATATTGTGTGCTGTTTTCAAAGACACATGGTTTGACAGGGTAACGCTTGTCATTTCTGTTATGGGAATGTCGCTTCCTTCTTTTTTTGCGGCTATTTTATTTGCATGGATTTTTGCATTTTTGTTGGCAGATTTTACGGGTTTGAACATGTTTGGCAGTTTATATACGATCAGTGACTTTGGAGACGGTGAGTATTTAGACTTGAAAAATCTTATCTTACCCGCTATCACATTAGGCATTAGACCACTTGCAGTAGTAACTGAACTAATGAGAAATTCTGTTTTAGAGGTAATGTCCCAAGACTATATACGAACAGCCAAAGCAAAAGGATTTAATCTATATAAAATCATAAAAAATCATGTCATTAAAAACGCTTTAAATCCTGTCGTTACAGCTATATCAGGCTGGTTAGCGGGTATGATGGCGGGAGCTGTTTTTGTAGAATATGTCTTTGACTATAAAGGCGTCGGCGTTATGATTGTGAATGGATTGGAAAAATATGATTTTCCTGTTGTCATGGGAAGTCTTTTATACATTTCTATTATCCTAGTAATGATTAATATTCTTGTCGATATTGTTTATGGGTTTTTAGACCCCCGCGCAAAAATGAAATGAAAGAGTTATGGGTTAGGAGTTAGGAGTTAGGAGTTAGGCTGACGCAAACTAAAATAACCCGTTGTAGAGACGGTGCGTGCACCGTCTCCTCGTCAGCAAGAAAAAGAATAAATAATGTTTTTGATTACATCAGAGGAGACGGTGCACGCACCGTCTCTACAACGGGGATGACCCGTCCAAACAACGCCGTCATTGCGGGCTTGCCCCGCAACCCACTGCCTTAAAACGCGTTGTCGGAGATTTTCTTATAATGAATTCATCTCAGAAAAGCATCCTGAGATCAAAGATAAATAATCATTTACGATTAAATGAGTTGGAAGACAAAGATTCTCCATTTTTATGGTATCATCTTTTACCGACTGATCAAAAAAAGATACTTCTCTGACTGACAATAGATAAGACAATGTAAAATTTCTATCAAAGATAGGATGAAATTTCTATAAGGATAGCCGTAAATTTCTATAAGGAAAGAAATTTACGGCAATAAGGAAAGAAATTTACGGCGATAAGGAAAGAAATTCATGGCAATAAGGATATGTTCCTTGTTTGTGATTACACATCAGAGAAATGAATTTGTGAATTTCTAGACAGACACCAATTACTCTTCCCGTTATCATTTGAACTGTTGAGACAGGGTTCGTCCTACTTGAATTTATATTTATTTATTCGTCTGTTTATATATAATTTTTTACTATCTTTGCGGGCAAATAAAAAATCTTAATAATCGAGGTTAACATTCAAGTTTATATGGTGTTGACTTTTTTTATGCGGTTCAATTTAATGTAGATAATAACAAATAATAACAATAATAAAATTCAAAAACATGGATAAGATCAAATCTTTGGCAGATTTAAAGAAGAAAAGAGACGAATTGAAAGCAAGTCTGTCCCTTCGGGAAGATGGGGACAATGCAGATCAAATAGTTCAAATCAAGGTGGCTATGGCTACCTGTGGAATTGCAGCTGGAGCTAAACCTGTGATGGATATGCTTATTGAAACTTGCAGTGCGCGAAATATTAGAGCTGTAGTAACGCAAACAGGATGTATGGGATATTGCTATGCCGAACCTACGGTCGAAATTACAAAACCCGGACAAGAACCTATTGTTTTTGGGTACGTAACAGTTGAAAAAGCAAAAAATCTTGTTGACAAATACATTATCAACAACGAAATTTTGGACGGAGTAATTCCTCAAACACATCAATCAATAGACAACTAATTAATAAAGAAAAAGAATAAATGACTAATTACAAATATCACATACTCATTTGTGCTGGAACAGGATGTCGTGCTTCAAACAGTGAACATATTTCGGAGAACTTTAAAAAAATACTCGTTGAAAAAGGTTTAAATAATGAAGTTCAGGTTGTAGAAACAGGATGTTTTGGTTTTTGTGAAAAGGGACCTATCGTAAAATTGCTTCCTGACAATACGTTTTATGTTCAGGTAAAACCCGAAGATTGTGAAGAAATAATCAACGAACACATTATAAAAGGACGTAAAGTTAATAAACTGTTATACGTAGATCCTGACAAACAGGAAGAAGTGTCAGATTCCAAACACATGAATTTCTATAAAAAACAAATACGTATCGCATTACGTAATTGTGGATTTATCGACCCTGAAAATATAGATGAATACATAGCCAGAGACGGTTATGCAGCTTTGGCAAATGTGTTGGAACAAAATGACCCTGCTGCGGCTATTGAGATTGTCAAGAAATCAGGATTAAGAGGTCGTGGAGGTGGAGGCTTTCCTACCGGATTGAAATGGGAAATTGCCAGCAAAAATCATGCAGACCAAAAATATATGATTTGCAATGCTGATGAAGGAGACCCCGGCGCATTTATGGATCGTTCTATTTTGGAAGGAGACCCTCACAGCGTTATCGAAGCAATGGCAATAGGAGGATTTTGCATCGGAGCAACAAAAGGATTGGTCTATATCAGAGCAGAATATCCTCTTGCTATTAAACGTTTGGAAATAGCCATCAACCAAGCAAAGGAATATGGTTTGTTGGGGGAAAATATATTGGGTTCTGGATTTGATTTTGATTTGGAATTGCGTTACGGCGCAGGCGCTTTCGTTTGTGGTGAAGAAACGGCATTAATACATTCTATGGAAGGACTTAGAGGCGAACCTACTTTTAAACCTCCATTTCCTGCACAGGAAGGTTATTTGAAAAAACCCTCAAACGTAAATAATGTAGAAACTTTTGCCAATGTTCCTGTTATCTTTAACAAGGGATGGGAATGGTTTTCTGCAATAGGTACGGAAAAATCAAAAGGGACAAAAGTATTTGCACTTGCCGGACAAATTAACAATGTCGGATTGATTGAAGTACCGATGGGTATTACGCTTCGTGAAGTTATTTTTGAAATCGGCGGCGGAATTAAAAATGGTAAAAAGTTTAAAGCCGTTCAAACGGGAGGTCCCTCTGGTGGATGTTTAACGGAAGCATTCTTGGATACGCCTATAGATTATGATAATTTGTTGGCAGCTGGTTCTATGATGGGGTCGGGAGGTATGATTGTGATGGATGAAACAAGTTGTATGCCTGCCGTAGCTCGTTTTTATCTTGATTTTACGGTAGAAGAATCTTGCGGAAAATGTACTCCTTGTCGTGTTGGGAATAAACGTCTGTGTGAAATTTTGGACAAAATAATCGGGGGTAAGGGAACTATGGAAGATTTGGAAATTCTCAAAAATCTAAGTCAGGTAATAAAAGATACTGCTTTGTGCGGATTGGGACAAACATCGCCCAATCCTATCTTATCTACAATTGATCACTTTTGGGATGAATATGTTGCACATGTTGTTGATAAAAGGTGTCCTGCTGGACAATGTAAGGCGATGAAACGTTATATCATCTCCCCCGATACTTGTATCGGCTGTACGGCATGTTCAAGAGCTTGTCCTGTAGGGGCTATTTCGGGGGAAAGAAAAACAGCTCATTCAATTAATCAGGATTTGTGTATCAAGTGCGGCGCTTGTTATGACAAATGTAAGTTTAACGCAATCAGTATTAATTAATCAGGAAAGGAAAACATACAATGGAATTAATAAAATTAACCATAGATAATAAACAAATAGAGGTAGCAAAAGGAACAACTATCCTCAAAGCTGCAAGAGAAAACAGGATCAGTATCCCGACGCTGTGTTATTTTGAGTTGAAAGGGATGAATATTACCAACAAACCGGGTAGTTGTCGTATTTGTGTAGTAGAAGTAGCTGGGCGTAAAAATTTAGCTCCCGCCTGTATTACGGAATGTATGCCCGATATGGTAGTTACGACCAACAACATGAGAGTATTGAATGCTCGTCGTGCTGTTTTGGAATTGTTGTTGTCAGACCATCCGACAGACTGTTTAGTATGTCCCAAAAGTGGCAAATGTACATTACAGGATTTGGCAATTCGGTTTGGTATTCGTGAAATACCTTTCACGGGAGAAAAGTCTACACATAAAAACGACTTGTCCCCTGCAATAAATCGCGATATGAATAAATGTGTTATGTGTCGTCGATGTGAAATGATGTGTAATACATTTCAAACTGTAGGCGCTTTATCGGCTATCAATCGAGGCTTTGAAGCGGTGGTTGCTCCTGCTTTTGAAGAGGATTTAACGCGGACGGCATGTACTTTTTGCGGACAATGCGTTGCGGTTTGTCCTGTAGGCGCTTTGTCGGAAGTGGATCATACAAGTAAAGTTATTCGCGCAATTAACGACCCGCGTAAAACAGTTGTCGTTCAAACGGCTCCTGCTGTTCGCGTGGCTATTGGAGAAGAATTTGGATTAACGCCGGGAACTATCGCAACAGGTCAAATGACTGCTGCATTACGCCGTCTCGGATTTGATTATGTTTTTGATACAGATTGGGCAGCCGACTTGACCATTATGGAAGAAGGTACGGAATTGTTAGGTCGCTTAAAAAAATATTTGGAAGGAGATAAAGACGTCAAAATACCGTTACTGACTTCTTGCTGTCCTGCATGGGTGAAATTCTTTGAACATCATTTTCCTGATATGAAAGATATTCCTTCAACGGCAAAATCACCTCAACAAATGTTTGGCGCAATAGCGAAGTCGTATTTTGCAGATAAAATTGGCGTAAAACGGGAAGATATGATTGTAGTTTCTGTGATGCCCTGTTTAGCCAAGAAATATGAATGCGCTCGCGATGAGTTTAAAGTAGAGGGCAATCCTGATGTAGATTATTCTATTACCACTCGCGAATTGGCAGCATTGATTAAACAGGCTAATTTGGATTTCAAAACACTTCCCGATGAAGACTTTGATTCCCCATTAGGAGAATCTACAGGAGCGGCTGTAATTTTTGGAACTACAGGAGGCGTTATCGAAGCGGCTGTACGAACAGCGTATGAAGTTTATACTGGAAAAACTTGTCCTCAAATCGATTTTGAAGAATTACGCGGATTAAATGGAATACGTTCCGCAACCATTGATTTTGGCGGAATACCTATCAATATTGGAATAGCACACGGATTAAGCAATGCTCGTCAACTTTTAGAAGAAATTCGAGAAGGGAAAAATACTTTCCATGCGATTGAAATCATGGCATGTCCGGGGGGATGTATTGACGGTGGAGGACAACCTCTACATCATGGAAACAGCGATATTATTAAGGCACGTTGGGAAGCTATTTATAAAGTAGACAAAAATATGCCTATACGAAAATCGCACGAAAATGCTTCTGTAAAACAATTATACGAAGAATTTCTCGAAACTCCATGCAGCGAAAAAGCACATCATCTGCTTCATACTCATTATTTCGACCGAAATATCAAATTTGAAGTTGATTTAGATAAAACAATTTAAAATAATATTTAACACAATACATAGGAGAAAAAAGAAATGTCAAGTGTAAAGATAAAAATGAAACAGGATTACATTGATAAAATCAAAGAAATCTGTAAGAAATTTAATAATAAAGGAGGGGAATTGATTAACGTATTGCATCAAACGCAGAGTTATATCGGTTACTTGCCTGCTGAAGCACAAGAATTAATAGCGAATGAACTGCATATATCCGTTGCACAGGTATATGGTGTTGTTTCTTTCTATTCATTCTTTACGATGATACCCAAGGGGGAATATCCTATTTCGGTTTGTATGGGAACGGCATGTTACGTACGTGGTGCGGAAAAAGTATTGGATGAATTTAAACGTCTGCTGAAAATCAATGTCGGAGAAACTACCCCTGACGGTAAATTTTCACTTACAGCGCTTCGCTGTATTGGCGCTTGTGGATTAGCGCCTGTTATCATGGTTGGAGAACAAGTGCATGGACGCTTATCCCCTGATGATGTACAGCGTATTATAGATCAATACAAGAATTAGTTTTAAAAATTTATACATAAGGCTGAGTATACTTTATACTCAGCCTGTTTTTTTATACTCCATATCAATGATAGCATTTAATTTAAAGTCTTTTGCAAATCAGATAGCATTATTTCTTATATTATTTGGTATCAACACTGTTTTCTTTAGTTTGTTTACGGGTTTCACTGCTTCATTTATTTTCGGCATAGATAATTTGACCTCCGCCGAAGCATTACGATATATCGAAAGTGTATCTCAAATAGTCGTTTTCGGACTAACGGGATTTGCATTTGCATTTTTTGTCAATGAGAAAAAACCGTTACATTATTTAGGATTAAACAAAGGTATTTCTTGGATAAGTTGTTTCTTTTTGGTAATGATATTCGTAATAAGTTTGCCTGCCTTATCGTGGATAATAGAGTGGAACGAAGGAATAAAATTACCGCAATTCATGTCATCCATAGAGCAATGGATGCGCGAGCAAGAAGATGCCGCAACCAAACAAACTTCCTTACTCCTCTCAGGAAATCATTTATCCATTTTATTCGTCAATTTATTGGTTATGGCTATTATTCCCGCTGTATGTGAAGAATTACTGTTCAGAGGAGCAATAATTACATGGTTTAAAAACCTTTTAGGCAACGTACATTTGTCCGTATGTTTAAGCGCTGTTATATTCAGCGCGATTCATTTGCAATTTTACGGTTTTGTTCCACGTCTGTTGTTGGGGTTGTATTTGGGATACGTATTTGTTTGGACAGGCTCTATCTGGGCAAGCATAATCGCTCATTTTATCAATAATGGAATACTTGTAATCGTTTCCTGGCTGTATAATGTGCGACTAATCAATAGTCAATATGATGATTTTGATGTTGTCGGGGATAATTATTTGTTGATTGCTCTTTCCTTTATACTGACCTCCGTATGTATCTATCTTTTCTATAGAATTTTTAACCACAAAGAATACAGTGACTAAATAGTGTCTGTCTATAAAAGATAATTATGAATTATGACCCGAAGCGAAGCGGAGAGCAGCGGAGAGCAGCGGAGCTAATTATGAATTATGCTGACGCACGAAACCGTCTAATCAACGCCGTCATTGCGAGTAATCGTTTTGATTCTCAAAAGCACAAATGCAATGACGCTTTATGCCTCATAATACGGCATTTATAAAAAGCGTCATTATAAGAAGCCCCCACGCTACGCTCGGGGCAGGCTCCGCGACGTGGCGCCCGTAAGAGCAGCGGAGCTAATCCCTAACAATCAATGCGTTTTTGGGTTAGGGATTAGCTACGCTGCTCTTACGGGACATGAAAAACATGTCTGGGACATGAAAAAACATGTCTGGGACATGAAAAAACATGTCCAAGACATGAAAAAACATGTCTGGGACATGAAAAAACATGTCCAAGACATGAAAAAACATGTCCAAGACATGAAAAAACATGTTCAAGACATAAAAAAACATGTCCTCAGACATGAAAAAACATGTCCAAGACATGAAAAAACATGTCCAAGACATAAAAAAACATGTCCTCAGACATGAAAAAACATGTCTCAGACATAAAAAAACATGTCCCAGACATGAAAAAA
>JAIROC010000366.1 GCA_031257735.1 Bacteroidales bacterium
GAGCTAATCAAATTGCAAATCTTAGAACTTGTTATAAAAGTGGTAAACACGATTTTATCATCTTTCTGATTAAAAATTTCAAAAAAACTGGATAAAAAGGGAATTTTGTCGTACACCCGTATAAAGAATAATCGGTTTTATTTGAGGAAGTCTGATAGTTTTCCCTGTCCATTCTTTTACAAGAAATTCTATTTTGGCATTATTATTATCTTTACATGCGCTTAAAAACAGCGCAATCAATATAATAGAATTACAAAATCTCATAAATCTTACCATAATAATCTGTAATTTACCGAAAATTATAAATCATTAAAACAGGATTGTCTTCAATCTGCATTGTTTCAGTCAAATTCCATAAATTTTGTTTTTGTTCCGCTAAATTCTCATTTTCCCAGAATTTTTTGAAATTTTTTAAATTTATTACGGAAGCTGCATCTATCATAAATGCCACACTGTTAGGTGTATTCTCAATGTGTAACATCTGGTTCCATGGAATTGCATACTTGCTGTCACGTATAAACCTGATTTTTGTCAATATATCCTCTGCTTTTGAATATATATAATTAGATGCCCCGCTTGTTTTAAAAGCCAAATAATTTTCACCATCAACAACCTCTACAATACTGGATATATATTTGTTTGTGCTGCAAGCGGTAATAAAATCCTCGTGTGAAATATCTTTTCGTTTGTACGTATTGGGTAAATTATATTTGCCAAAATCAATCTCATATTTTTTTACGACTTGTTTATTAACAATTTCATAAATGAAATTTTCACATCTGATTGTGAAATTCAAGTTTTTGGTTTTTGTCATATAAGAGCCTTCCGTAAAATAGGTATTCTGGAATATATCAGGATACTTGAATAAACATTTTTCCTTCCCATTGTTGTCTGTAGTATAGACATAACAGAAATCATTGTCTGTATTCGGAATGATATTAGTAGCATATATAACATTATCCTGATAATTAACGTCATGATAATATGTGTTTTTTGCTCTTCCAATCTCACGCAATAAATTTCCATCATAATCCATATAATAGATTTTAAGTGGAGAATTGGGTACAAGTATCAATTGTTTGTTTTCAATGTCAAGACATACGCCATCTAGTCGTGTATATTCGCCAGGGCCTCTTCCTATTCTGCTAATTGTGTGTAAAAATTTCCCATCCTTATCGAATATAAAAATGCTATGGAGCGATTGATCAAAAATAAAAAATCTGTTTTCATCAAACATTATTTTGCTGATATTCCTTATCAGACATTCATCAGTGGTTTCCAATCTAATCAAAGTTGATGATTTAAAATAACCGGAATCGGAACATTCCATAACTTCTGTGTAATTGAAAATTACTTTATGTTGAGTATTATCTGATTTCTTTTCTTTACAGGCGAAAAGAAAAACGCAACATGAAATAAGAATAAACGATATTTTTGTCATAAAAAAAATCCCTTTAGAAAAAAAGTGTTCTTTTAATTTAACGTTTATTGAAAATGTAATTAATGAACAAATCATAATTGTATTTTTTTACTTAAACTGTTTTTATTACTTAGAATACACAAGAAAAATACTATGAAATACCTCCGTTCAAACAAAATTCAATAATAGAATATTGTTTGAACTAAGAGGCATTTTCTTCATATTTAACATGTTTAATCAGAGAAATTCTACGTTTCTTCAACACATGTTGCTGGAGATTTACCAGGTGTGCAACATACAAAACCCTCTCCACCACATTTAGTCTCTGTACTCGTACATGTAACAGGAATTTGGTATCCGGTAAGTGGATCCTCAACGTAACTTGACCACGTAAGCGTTGTTGACGAGCTATATAGATAAGTACAAGCAGTAACTTCCTGAGTCAATACTTCTGTATTCTCTAATAACATAGAATTCGTATTTTTATTAGAATTTATCTGAACATTTATTATTGCGATGATCACAATTCCTAGGAATGGAAACATCAAAAATATTTTTTTTCTCATAATATTATATTTTAAATAATTTTTTTTAAAAAATTTTAATTTTTGGTTTCTTTTTTCATGTTCACCCTCATGTTTTTCCCTCTGGGCGTCGGAATCTTTAATTTTTATTTTTCGACAACCTTTAGTCGTTATCGCCTTTACCAACAAGGGAATATGGTAAAGGCTACTTCAGGTAAAGTTGTTTTTCCCCAGCAGCCAAATAAAATCGCTTGCATATCTAAACAGTCGGCAAATACTATACTGGACATGCAACCTTAGAATAGCAGGCGATTTCAAAAATGAAAAATCTTTTTTCCAACAAACGGATTTCAGACATTCGCAACCACATACAACGATTATGCTCCGCATCGACAAAAACTCTCTGCAAAGCGACAAAACCTTTAATATGTAGCGAATAATCTTCATTTTTTTCTATTTTTTCTATTTCTATTTTTTTTCTTTCAATTAATATTCTCGTACATATATAAGACGTATGAGCGGGAAAAAACTCTCGTAATTTTTCAAAAAAAAATCATTAGCGCTTTATATTATTGATTATCATTCATTGTTCATCGTTAAATATTTTTCCCCACTTGTTTTTAATATCATTAGATATTCGAGATATTCGACATTCAATAGCGTGCGGTGAAAGTTTAAATTCCTCGGCAAGTTGTTCAATGGAATATCCCTTGATACGGCGTTTGATAAAGATATTCCTGTTTGGCTCATCCAATTGATTGATATCAGCCATCACCAAAGCAAGTATATCGGCATTTTGGTATTTTTGGTATTGCTGTTCCGGACTTGCACCGATTTCGGAATCCGGCATATCTACAAAGATTTTGTTTGTTATTTTGATGTGTCGGTATAAATCTATACATTCATTATGCAGAAAACTCAACAAAATGGCTTTTATCTTTTCAGGTTCATCCAATAACGATGTTATTTTTGCCAACCAGTGAGGGTTTGTCATAATCTTAAAAAAAACATTATGCGTCGAATCTTCAGCGTCTGCTTCGCTCATGCGTTTCTTTGCGTAATTTAACACAAGCGGGTAATATTCTTCATATATCATCCCAAGTGTTTTCATCTCTCATAACTCTTAGCTTTTAGTTTTTACATTTTTTTCGGACGCTCCTTTAAGTACTTTCGGACGTTCTAACTTCCATATCGTATGCTACGCGACCATACGTTTGCCGTTCTTTCGGCGTAAGGTTCACTGCCTTGCCTTTTAAAATGTTTTCGATTTCCGACAGAGCCGCATCTATTATAGCTATCTCCGCGTTGCTGAAAACTACTGAAACTAAATTATCTAAAGCCATTTCTTTAAAAATTTAAAATATTAA
>JAIROC010000427.1 GCA_031257735.1 Bacteroidales bacterium
TATTCAATCGCTTTTCCACTCTTGTAACACACTGAAATTTAGTCACTTATTTTTTAATTGTATCTAAACTGTATCTTACTGTATCTAAACCAATTTTCTGACTACGTAAATCTCTGATTTCAAACAACTTAAATGCCATCGTGGAGATGGCGGGAAACTTTACACCGCCCCTACTATCTGACATCTAAAGAATTATTTTTGTATTTACTGTATTTAACCACATTTTTCGTATTTCACTGTATTTTTCACAAATTGTTCAGGAAATCAGATTCGGACATAATTTCCAACGGATAGCCATTTTCGACAAGTTTGATTGCTTTTTTTTGTTTCAGGCTCATTTCTTCGTCGCCGATTATTCTATAGTCTTGTTGTCCTACTATTAGATAGTTGACGTCTCTTTTCATAGTTTGACTAACAACACCGCCGATATTAATGATTGTTTGACATGCTTCATCCCTTGTCATAGACATAAGAGTTCCTGTAAAGACCACGTTTTTACCATAGAAAATGCTATCCGGATTACATTTTATTGCATGGATTTCAATCTTTGGCACATCAACAATATTGCGAGAGATTTCGACAGGTTCAAAATATGAATGTTCACGATATGGGGAATTATCATTATATTTACATGGGTCATAACCTCCGTATTCATAAACATTTCCTATACGCATATCCAATTTTTTCACAAAATCTTTGATAGACGGGACGCCGACAATTTCGAATGCTTTCAGGCACAGTTCTGCTGTTGCCCTGCTATCGTCGCCTGCCCTGTGGTGTTTAAAATCGATTCCGTTAACATTACAAAGTGTTTTCAGGTCGTATGCGGGGAGACCTTTCCATA
The DNA here is from genome assembly GCA_031257735.1 of Bacteroidales bacterium. Taxonomy (GTDB): domain Bacteria; phylum Bacteroidota; class Bacteroidia; order Bacteroidales; family WCHB1-69; genus JAIROC01. Next base: position 845 of record JAIROC010000427.1, read on the forward strand.
TTTTTTTAGAAAAGAAATAGCTGCACAGATATTTAAATTTTGGGAAAGGAATCTCATACAGTTCGAGTGTATTTCGCAACACGCTAATATCGAATGCCGCGTTATGAGCGATTAGGCATTGACCGTGAATAAGCGGTTTTATTTCATCCCAGAGAGCGTCAAATTCGGGTGCATTTTCAACATGACTTGGTAAGATACCATGTATTCTGATATTAAACCGGCTAAACTCGTTATTTATTGGTCGAATAAGCCATGATTTCGTTTCCTTGATTTCGTCATTTTCAACAATTGTTAATCCTATTTCGCACGGACTGTTTCGTTTTGCTGTTGCTGTCTCAAAATCTATTGTTATAAAATCCATATTAGTACAAGCTAAAAAATCTCAAAATTCAATTTTACTCTATTACTGTTTATTTCTTTCACTCTTTTGTCTCTTTTATCCAAGTATTGATGAAATGCATCTTCGGTAATACAATTTATTTTCAATGGGGAACCTCCAAGTTCCCTTTGGTTAATAGCCTTTTCAACACGCAAAACCGATTCTGATTTTTCGCCTGCGATAAGATTATCAAATTCTTTATTGGTAATAATAAAGTAATCACTTTGTGGTTCTTCGTTCAATTCCCAACAATTATGTGAAGCTGCGCCGAGATTTCCGGCAAGTTGTAATTCTTTGAGTTCAAATTCTTTTGAAAAATATACAGTTTTTCCACAAAATTCGTTAATCTCATTTTTCATTTCCAGTTCTTTTGAGTTTTGTGCTATCATTTCAGGCGTTATAAAAATAGAAACCGGATAACACATTAGATATTCTAAAAAATCATCTTCCGAAATAATTTCCAAATCATAGCCTTCTTTAATTCGTTTTTTCGCTTTGAGATAATCTATTGTTTGATACTCGGCATTATTAAAGTCTTCATTACCTACTACAAGATAGTTTGTAAGTTTATTGAGTGATTTTGCCTTTATACCTCCGACATCAACTACTTTTTTAATCGCGTCAATTTGACTGAAAGAAGATAGTGTGCCGATAAAAAAGACGTATTTTTCATACAACGGATGTTCTTTATAAAAATCAGTAGGATACAAGGATTTTTGGCTTATTTTTAAAGGCGTTAAATGTTTTGAAAGTTCCGATAATGAAGTTACTTTATTTATTTTCAATAATTCGAGCATGACTAATGCGGCTCCGCGGGCCTTGCTTTCTGCTCCATGATGTTCTAAAGGTATGCCAAAATAATCGCAGACAGTAGATAATGTATAGTTTAATAATCCTTTAACCGTTTTTTTAGAAAATTGGTATGAGCAAAACCACTCAAAATCAGGCACAGGAATGTCGTAAATTTTCAATGCTTCCCGTAGCATCTTTTTATCAATCAAATAATAGTGTGCGACTAATTGTTTCCCCGAAATTTTGGGAGCAATTATTTTCCATATTGTATCAAATCCGGGGGCGTCTTTCACCATATCGGAAGTGATACTGTGTTTTTGCATCCAGCCAAAGTAGTTTGGAACAGGCTTAACAAGATATAATTCGGAACTTGTTATTTTTCCGTTTTCTACGTATGCTAATCCTACTGCGCAGACACTGCCATTGTTTTCATTTGCTGTTTCAAAGTCTATTGCTACAAAGTCCATGGTTTTTATTATTTTTATTCAATTTTTATATATTTCTTACTTCTTGATTATCACCCACCATATCAATGGTTTTTTTACGATTCGACTCGTATTCTTCCAATTTACTTTTCAGATTTTGATTCTCATTTCTCAGTGCGCCTACTTCCAAATACAGTGTTTTCAGTTCCTGATTATGTTTTTCGATAAAGGTCAAAAATATTTCATTCTCACTCTTATTTTTTTGCTCAACGACCTCATTTTTTTTCAACATTTCACCATTTCCAGTCAATAACCACTCAAGATTTATATCAGGAAAAGCTGCGACAATTTTCGCGAAATGCTCATCGGATACAGCCTGAGTAAGCTTATCCGCGTCTAAAAAACCTCGTTTTATTCCAGTTTTTTCAAAAAAAATAGACTTCGTAATAGCCTTAAATTCAATAAATTGCAAAATTCTTTCCTTTGTCATGCGATTTTTTTAGTAAAAAATTTGTTTTATTGCGATAATTGTCGCACCTTTGCATAATATTTTAAAAATATTTTCGTACAAATGTAATGAAAATTAAATAGAAAAATAATGAAAGTAGAAATTGATTTTAGAACCCCTATTCAAAAAGAAAGGGATGACCGGGACAAAAAAATATATTCTCGGTATAGAGAAATAAGAACCTCCAACGCCCAGGCGAGCGAATGGGCAGTTTGGAGGGTTATCGCCAATGAATTTGGCATAAC
>JAIROC010000430.1 GCA_031257735.1 Bacteroidales bacterium
ATGATAAAATCCACTGTTTTATTATCAATTGCTGTTTCGATTAATTGCGTATTTTCAGAGCCGGGGTCAATTACTATACAATTTTTACAATTGCTGTGATGGACCACAAAACAGTTGGATAATATTGGCGTATTAATAATTTTGATTATATTTGGCATCTATCCTGTAATATTAATAGTCCGTCCACCATCTACTGTAATTTGTTGACCGGTAATCCATCTGGATTCATTGCTAAGCAAAAAATGCACTACACCGGGGATATCTTTTACTGTTCCTTCACCTAATGGAGTAGTCGCATTCATTCTGTCGACAACATCTTGATTTTCATATATCTGTGCAGTCATCGCTGTTCTCATACCTCCCGGTAATACGGAATTGACTCTTATGTTCGGAGCTAATTCTATAGCCAGACATCTCATTAATCCGTCAGTAGCAGATTTTGACGCTCCATAAGCGCTGGATGCTTTTGCTCCAAATTTGCTAATATTACTTGAAATCAAGACAATATTCTTTAAACAATCCTTATTCAGTTTCTTTTTTGTAAGTATTTTTGCTATAATAACCGGCGCAAAAACATTAACATTAAATGTTGTCTGGAATAAATTTACAGTGACCATTTTCAATGGAATCAGTTTCATATAACCGGCAGAATGTATAAATCCTTGTATCAAACATTCATTGTCTAATATGAATTGAGTAAGTGAATGTTCGATTGTGTTGGTGTCTGAAAGATCGTGTTGCCAAATAAGATGATGATTTTTTTTATTGCAACAATTTAATGTTTCCTGTAAACGTGTTTGATCTCGTCCATTAAGGATAAGATTGTAATCAGCAGAAAGATAAACGGCGATTTCTCGTCCTACTCCTGACGAAGCTCCTGTGAGTAATAAATAATTTTTTCCTTCCATAATGCTACTATACATATAATAAATTAAAAATTAAAGAATTGGATGTCCTATCATTTTACAAAACTTCATATTCCCCATTTCCAAAGCAGCAGCATTCCATGCTAAACCTATTCCAAAACCACTCAAAATTATTTTCAACTTTTTCTTTTCTAATAAATTTCCTAAATTGTAGATAATATTCACAGGTAAGGCGGCGCCACTACTATTACCAAACAGTCCTACAATATTGTTTGGCATTTTTTCCTCCGGAATATTCATTTTTTTAGTCATTTGTTTTAAAATAAACTGATTGGGCTGATGAAGCATGTAGTAATCTATCTCTTCTTTGTTAAAATCAGAATCCTTAATCATTTCTTCCAGTAATCCGACAACTTCATTTACCGTAAAGTTATACACATCATCACCTTTCATTGTAGGATTTTCCAAACTCCTATAGTTGCCGTCTGGCTGCAATTTCTCTATACGAGTTTTCTCCGAGCAGCGCATTCGGAATCCACCTGCAGGAATATAAAGAGAATCAAACCGTTTGCCGTCATTTTTGACCTTAATTTGTGTTTTTTCAACGATTTGTGTTTTTTCAATAATAGTTATTGCTGCTGCATCTCCCAAAAGAGGTGTCGAACTTCGGTCTTTTAGTGACATCACTAAAGATGGTGTTTCTGCATTAAGCAATATAATTTTACCTTCTTTAATCACATTCATAAGGCAAAAACTCTGAAACAATCCTAAGACAAAACCGGCACATCCTTGATTTATATCCATACATACAACATCATAATTCAAATTCAATTTACCTTGTATTACATTCGATGTTGGAGGCTGAATATAATCCGGAGTTTGTGAAATATAGATGATAGCCGAAATTTCCTCTTTTTTCAAAAGACCTTGTTCTATCAAGTAATTAATACCATATACACACAGATCAGAGGATGTGATGTCTTTTTCGACTATTCGTCTTGATTTAAGTCCCATCGTTTTTGCCAGTTTAAGAGAACTTTTTTCGGTAAAATTGAAATTAATCATTTCATCCTCGAAGCGAATTTCTTTGTTTGGCATGACTGCTAACATGCCTGTAATGGCGTTATTAAAAAAAGTGAAATCCATATTGGCAACTTATTTTTTACTTTCAATAATATCCTTAACTCCACCTACTGTTTTTGCATTTCTCACTTCAGCGGCGCTTAGTGTTACACCATAATATTCATCTGCTAATGCGATGATAGAGAGTACAGCAAGGGAATCCCATGCCTCAAATTCAGTTAAAACATCATTTGTAGTAACAGTATCTACTTCTAAGATTTCTGCTATTTGTTCAATAAAATTGTCCATTTTTTAATAATATATTATATGATTAAACATTAAATTTCCTAATTTTTGTTCTATTGCCGCCCAGGTAAGTCCGACGCCAAATCCCGAAAAACAAACTTGATATGTATTTGTCAGAGCATTTTCGCCCAAATTAAAGCTTATGTTAGTTGGAATGGATGCACCGCTTGCATTTCCGAAATTTTCAACGATGTTTGCGGGCATTTTTTCTCGCGGCACACCGATTTTGTCTGCTAATTTATTAAGCATAAATTTATTCGGCTGATGAAACAAAAAGTAATCTATTTCGTCAACCGTTTTACCGGATATGGACAGAAGTTCTTCGATCATGGGTGGCACTTCTGTTTGTACAAAATTAAACACTTTATCACCTTCCATGACCAAATTTTCCGGACTTCTGAAATTGCCGTTAGCGTCTTCTTTCATTTCTGCTGTCTCTGATGTGCAGGGCAATTTAAATCCTCCTGCCGGTATTTGCAGAATATGGGAACCTTTACCGTCCATATTTATCACGGCATGAATAGTTGCAGACTCCTCGCTTCGTTCTACGACAGTCAAGCAGGCAGCATCGCCAATAAGCGGATAACTGTTGCGGTCGCGTTTGCTCACTTTGCGACTTAATACATCCGCATTCATCAGGACAACTTTCTTAATACTTTGTTGTTCAAGCAACATATAAGCCTGTACCAATCCTACGACAAAACCTGCACAGCCCTGATTTATATCCATGCACAAGACGTCTGTACCAAGTTCGAGTTGTCCCTGAATAATATTGCTTGTTGGAGGCATAAAATGTTCGGGCGACTGTGTAACCAATATCAAGGCGCTGATATCTTCCTTTTTAAGGAGATTGTTGTCAAATAAAAAATTCATTCCGAAAACGCATAAATCCGAAATATTAGTGTTTTCACCGACAATACGATGTTTTTCATAGCCCATTGCCATTTTCAGTTTCAACGATTTGGCCGGAGAAAAGTTGTAGTTCTCCATCTCTTCCTCAAAAGTCACTTCTTTTTGTGGAAGAACAGTCAGAACGCCGGCAATGCGTTTGTTGTGAAATGTAAATCTCAGACTCATTGGACTCCATTTTTTGTCAATAATGCCGTTATCCTCTCTATGGATGAAAAATTTTCGGGAAGGATATCTGTTCCATCTATCGAAATTCCGAATGTTTCGTCGAGTGTTGTAACTAATGTGATCACATCGAACGAATCAAGCATACCGTTCTCAATAAAATCCGTCGCCTGATTAAAATCAAATTCAGGACGTATTTCCGTTAAAATATTTATGACTTTTTGTCTCATAATAATATTATTTTTTGCTTTCTTTTATTTCGCTGTAATTTTCATGAATAGCATACTTATTAATAAGTAAAGTTCCGTCATAAAACGGCAAGTATAATTTATTGTTTTCTGTCATTATTTCTCCTGTTTTTCCTAATGGTTGATTACTTATTATTTCTGCTTTCCATATTATAATCATTTTATCTTTTGTTTGAATATATGCGCCATGATAAGGCATTGACACACCTCTTATTAAATTATATGCTCGTTTAATACCCTGCACAATAGATATTTCACATTGTTCCGATTTAAGTTTCCCATAGTAACTGCCATCCGTAAGAGACTGTTTTTCTCCTTTTTCTCCGTTAATTACCATTTCTATGGCTTCACACATCACAGTCTGATACATTTTTGCCCAAATCATCTGCAAATCATGAACGTACATGGTGTCATTAAGAACTATTTCATACTGTAATACAATATTTCCCGTATCTATTCCTTCATCAATAAAATGTACAGTAATTCCCGTTTTTTTTTCACCATTAATAATTGGCCAGTGTTGTGGAGACATTCCTCTATAAAAAGGCAATATAGATGGATGAAGATTTAAACAACCAAGAGATGGAATATTAATTAGCGCTTTTCCCAGTAATTTTTCAAAATGGACGGTAATAAGCAAATCCGGTTTAATCTCAGCTATCTTACCAATAATAGTATCACTATTAATATTTTTTGTTCTAATGTATTCTATATTATTTTGCAATGCGGTATATTCCATCTTTTTATGAATATTGTTATTGTATAGGGGTGTAATTACAGCTGGAATTTTATAACCTGCTTTCAACAAGGAAACAAGTACAACATTACTGAAAGCATCTTCTCCTAAAAATACTATACTACAATTTCTATTCATTTATTTCTTTCTCCAGTTTCAACCGGTCTATTTTTCCGTTTGCATTCATCGGCATTTTCTCTACTTTCACATACTTGGTTGGAATCATATATTTGGGTAAATTTTGCCCAATTCTTTTACGAAAATCCGCAACAGAGATATCTTGATTCCCTTCATATATAAGAACGATTTCCTTGTTTTGTCTATCATACACAACACAGCAATTAGTTACTATCTGTAATGTATTCACAACAATATGTTCTATTTCTCCAAGTTCAATACGGTATCCTAAATGTTTAATTAATGTGTCTTTACGTCCTTTGAACATTATCTCGCCCTTGTCGTTCAGGGCTACAATATCTCCTGTACGATAAATTAATTCGGGATAATGTTTGTTTAATGGATTTTGTGTAAATGCAGCAGACGTTTTTTCAGGGTTATTATAATATCCCATAGCCAACGACGTTCCCCGCACACAAAGCTCACCTTCTTCGCCATTTTTGCATAATTGATTGTTTTCATTAAGTATCAAAACAGATGTGTTTCTGCATGGGAACCCTACAGGTAGTGGCTCTCCGTCGTCAAATTCCCTGTCAATTACATAATATGTACAATCCAATGTGATTTCTATAGGCCCGTACAAGTTTACAAATTTTGTATCCGGCAAATACTTGTGCCAATAATTGTATTGTTTGGTTGGTAATACTTCGCCGGCAAACCATACCGTTTTTAAATCCGGAAGGGCGATTTTACTTAATAGATTAAGATTTGCAATGTTTACCATAATCGTTGGTACCCAAAATATATATGAAACATTTTCTTTTTGCAATATTTCCAGTATTTTAATTGGAAAAGCCGATAAATGTTCCGGCAATAAAACTATAGTACTGCCTTTTGCCATCAACATGCATAATTCGTGACTGTAGATGTCGAATATTACAGGAGATAAAGAGCCTATAATTTCATTGTCACTTATTTTTAGCGTATCAATACTCCATTCTGTGAAATCAATAAAACTTTTGTGATTTAAAACTACGCTTTTAGGAGTTCCTGTTGAACCCGATGTATTAATAATGCAATAAGGATCGGTATCTATCAATGTTGAAAGACGTTTTAATAATATATTTTCCTGATATTCGTCGAATTGATATTCACTATCAACAAAGTATACACAAATCGAAGGATGCAAAAACGGTCTTATTGCCTCAATATAATTCTTATCGGTAATAAGAATTATCGGTTGTATTTGATGCAAAATATTATTAATTCTTTCCAGTGGAGCTTTGACATCCAGATTCATGTATGTATTCCCACAATATGTGATTGCAATGTCTGCAATTATTGCATTAACAGTTTTGGGAAGATATACTGCAATTGGACAATTTATAATATCCTGCTGTTTGGCTATATTGGAGGCAAAAGCTATGGCAAACCTTTGCAGTTCTTTGAAAGAGACTGTCTTATCGCCTTCTATTATTGCTGTTTTGTTTGCATGTAAGGCAACAGTTTTTGTAAAATATTCAATAACATTAATCTGCATGTCTTTGTGTTTTTTTAATTCATCTTTCTGTTTTCGTCATCATCACGTCGGCGGGATGATGACGATATACCTGTTTCGTCATCATCCCGTCGGCGAGATGAGTACGATATACCCGTTTCGAACTCATCATGCCGACGAGATGAGTACGATATACCTGTTTTGTCATCATCCCGTCGGCGAGATGAGTACGATATACCTGTTTCGTCATCATCCCGCCGACGAGATGAGTACGATATATCCGTTTTGTCATCATCCCGCCGGCGAGATGAGTACGATATACCCGTTTCGAACTCATCATGTCGGCGGGATGAGTACGATATGCACAGTTTGTACCGATTACGTCGATTTATACGGATTGTGCAGTTTCGGGACTGTCGTTTTGTTGCGCTACATTCTTTGCTCTTGCCTTACGTTGGGCAACAATAGTCTGATATTGTGCGATAAGTTTGTTATGCGCAAGGATGAATGCCTCATAAGCCGCCGGTCCGTTAAGTACGACAAAAGAATTGATGCAGTTGACGATGT
>JAIROC010000515.1 GCA_031257735.1 Bacteroidales bacterium
GACATTCTTTAATTCTATTTCATGATGGACAAAATGACATTATGAAAGCGTAATTATTCAACATGTCGATCCTGCCTGTTTTCAAAATGTATCAACTCATAATGACGAATATACGAAACATTTGATAGTTTTCGGACAAATACTATTTTATGTAGTTTATTTTTTGACCTCTCCTTAATGAAACAAACTGAATTTTTCGTCTATGACATTACTTTGTATTTTGGCAGCATCCAATATGGTGTGAAATAAAAAATCGGTACGATACCTTTTCTCTTTATTCATTTGTAAGGTATCGTATTTCGATGGATTTTTTTCTTTATATTGTGGAGACATCCAAATCAAACAAGCAGGATAATGTGTAGGAGTAGCATCAATTGCATGTAACCATGCACCATTCTCCCCTAAAACCTCCCCATGATCGGATAAATAAAAAAGAATAGCATTTCTGTTTCGCAACTGACTGATGATTTCATAGACAAAATAATCCGTATATAAAACGGTATTATCGTATGAATTTATCATTTCCTCTGGTGTATTGGCATTTACTATTCTGCTCTTTGCAATAGGATTGTATTTTTGAAACTCATCAGGAAAATGCGAATTGTAATACCAATGAGAACCTATTGTATGCATTAAAATGAATAGTTTTTTCTCCTCTTTTTCGATAAACGAATTAAAAAAGGGAAGTAAATCCCCGTCCGTCCATTTATCAAAAACATAAGGAGACTTATTTGCATTAGCATAAATCAATGTATCACACTCTTTCATGAAATAGATGTATGTTTTGGCAGGCTCCTGATTAGCTAACCAAACCGTATAATAATTACATTGTTTAAATAGATCAATAAATGAACGCTCTTCATTTGCCCAATCGGGATGTAGACTGTCTGCACGGGTCAAAATATGTGGCAAACTGGCATTTGTGTGAGTGTATTCGGAATAAATATGAGGGAAAGAAATAATGTCTTCCTGTGATAAATAGGGAGTAGTATTTCTTTCGTAGCCATTAAGTCCCAAATGGTCGGAACGAAGTGACTCGCCAATAATCAATACAACAAGCAAATTTTCTTCTCCTTCGCAAACAACATTTTCGGTCAAAATATTTCTTTCCGTAAGTATTTCATTCTTTTCGGATATATAACGGGCTGTAATATAGTACAGATTAAATGGTATCCTTTCGGAAACAGGACGCTTTATCCTCGGAACATTAAACATGACAAGGCAAAGAACAAATGCCATGAGATAATGTAGATAAACGCGATTAGGATGCTGTATTTTTTTAAAACGATATACACAAAACAAAACGCCAACTAATAAACTAGACAAAACAATGACAATTAATCCCAAACTGACAAGTTCCAAACTTATATGAATATCATTATCCCAAGCTGCATCCAATATCATAGTAGTAAAAGTAGTTCCCGTTGCATATCTAAAGTATGTCAAAATACTTGAAAAAATACAAAGCAGGGGATAAAACAGAGAAAACAAATATCTATTGAGTGCAATAAGATAAATAACAGGAAATAAAGCAAGTATTAAAATACCCCATTGTACAAAAAGAATAAAACGATCTTTCAACCGATAAACAGGAGAAGTGAAAAAATCGGCGGATGTAAACGCAACTCCAATAAATAATGTCGCAACAGTAACAAACAATAAAAAGCACAATAGATTTTTCTTCAAAAACATAATAATAATAATCTCGTATGTAACTAAATGGCAACGCGCTAAAAATAAAAATATTGCAAGGTGGTATTTCAGTTACTTTTGTTCGGAGACTTAGAAGAACCCTTTTTTTCTACCTAATAAAAATGGCATATACTTATTTACACAATAGATAACAGGAGCAAGTAAAACAAAAACGAAAACAACATAAATAATATCAACGATAAAAAGCCCTTGTGTTGTTTCTATAGATATACCCAATAAAAAGACTTGTATTCCTTTAATCAAACTAAACACAACAAGATGCAATCCCAATAAAATGATGGTATTACGTCCGTAAAAATTAAATAAACGGATTACAGGTAAACAGTTGCTCAAATACAGAATAAATAGATTTCCCGTGAAAACACCAGCAAAGAACAAAAAATAATTGTTGAATATACGGTCAACAATGTATACCGAACCATTTTCTTGATTGATTAGAGAAATAAAACAGGTTAAACAAAATGCAATGACAGCAATCCCTGTCTTGATCCCCAACGACCAATTACAAATGTATTTTTCAATAAGTTGTTTACTCTTCAGCCACTGTCCCATTTGTATCAATAAAAGCGCAAACAGACTTACATCTATGCCGTATGGAATTCTTCGTATATCCAATTCTTTTAATAAAACGCCTAATCCGAAACAGAAAATAAAAACAATAAATGAATACTGTTTAAAAATCTTCTTGCCCCAATAAAACAATATTTCCGTGCAAAATAAGGACGGTAAAAACCAGATAGGAAGATTAAATCCTAAATATTCTTTGGAGGGAATAGCAAGAAAAACACCTGTCAAATATTGAATTGTATCATGTTCTTGCAAAGCATCTTCACCATAATTTTTACCAATATAAAACCAATACAAAAACGATATAAATGCAAAAAGAAAATAAGGTAATAACAAAGTACGAACTTTTTTGACTATCATTTTTTTGAACGAGACAGTATCAACATTTATTAAATATCCGGTAACAATATAAAATAAAGAAAGATGAAAACTATTTATAAACAAATAGATATCATGTGGAATAGAAAGGTGTCCCAAGATAATTAAAAAAATAACAAGCGTCTTGGCAACATTTATAAAATAGATATTATCAGACTGATTTATCAAGTTCATTAGTCGAGCGATAAAAATATAATGCGCAAAGGTAGTAATTTTTTTGGTACATCATCTTGTTAGCAAATAATAACGCTTCATAACGACAATTCTATTTCGCCTGTCTTTCGGTAAACGGGAA
>JAIROC010000514.1 GCA_031257735.1 Bacteroidales bacterium
AAATTTGAAAACAGATGATAACCTTATGAAATATAACTTCTGTACACTATTTGATACAGCATATCTTTCACGAGGATTGGCAATGTATGATTCTCTTGAAAGGCACTGCAAGGATTTTCATTTGTATATTTTTGCATTTGACGATAATTGTTATCAAACATTAAAAAGTATCAATAAATCACATTTAACGGTTATATCTCTTTCCGAATTTGAGGATGAGGAACTGCTTAAAATAAAACCCGAAAGAACAAAAGGCGAATATTGCTGGACATGTACATCATCAACAATACTTTATATTTTAAATAATTTTAAAGTTGATAACTGTACTTATTTGGATGCAGATTTGTACTTCTTTTCTTCGCCGCAACCACTAATAGAGGAAATGAAAGATAACTCCGTAATGATTACGGAACATCGTTATACGAAGAAATACGACCAGTCTGAAAAATCAGGGATTTATTGCGTACAGTTTGTCACTTTCAAAAATGACGACCGTGGATTAAAAGTGCTTATTTGGTGGCGTAACGCCTGCATTGAATGGTGTTACAATCGTTTTGAAGATGGAAAATTCGGCGACCAGAAATATCTTGACGACTGGACATCAAGATTTGAGGGCATACACGTTTTGCAACATCTTGGCGGTGGTGTTGCTCCCTGGAATATGCAACAGTATTCATTTAGCAAAAACGGCACTGAAATAGTCGGAAAAGAAATAAAGACAGGCAAATTATTTGAAGTAATTTTTTTCCATTTTCATTCTTTGCATTTTGTAAATAAAAATTTTTTTATGCCGCACCCTTACTATAAAAATAACAGGTCAGCCATGATGTTTATGTTTAAAGAATATATTAAAAAAATAAAAGAGATGCGCCGGATATATAATATGTCCGAGCATTATATGAATTTTACAGACAAATTGAAATTATTTACAAAATGGGTCGCTTATAAAATTATTTAATTATGGCAGAAATTATAAGTCTAAAAACATTTACCGACAGTCGCGGTAATTTGACCGTTATAGAAAAAATAATTCCTTTTGATATTAAACGTATTTTTTATATTTACGGAGTAGATGATTCTGTACGTGGAAACCATCGTCATCACAAGACAATACAAGCTGCAATCTGCTTGCGCGGAAAGTGTATAATATCTAATAACACAGGAAAAGAGAAACAGAAATTTATTTTGGATTCTCCCGATAAGTGCCTGATTTTGTATCCTGAGGATTACCATAGTATGCATCATTTTAGTTCTGATGCAATTCTTATGGTGTTCGCTTCCGAATATTTTGACAATAACGATTATATTTTTACGCCTTATGATTGATTACGAAAATCTGAATAAGTTAAATGCTCCGTTTGAGACGGAATTTCGCAATGCGTTTGATAATTTTCTGAATGTCGGATACTATATACTTGGGCAGCAGACAAAATTATTTGAAGAGGAATTTGCTTCATATATCGGAGCGAAACATTGTATTGGTGTTGCATCCGGATTAGACGCTTTGGAATTGTCTTTAAAGGTTTGTGAATTTCCCGCAGACAGCGAAATTATAGTACCTTCAAATACTTATATTGCCACAATATTAAGTATTGTAAATTCGGGACTTACCCCCATTTTAGTAGAGCCGAATTTCGCAACCTGTAATATAGACCCGACAAAAATTGAAGAAAAAATCACATCAAAAACAAAAGCCATAATGGTCGTTCATCTTTACGGGAAATCCTGTGAGATGACACCAATACAAACGTTATGTAAAAAATATAATTTAAAATTGATTGAAGATTGCGCACAGTCGCACGGAGCGAAATATAAAGGACAAACAACAGGTACTTTCGGTGATTTCGGTGCATTCAGTTTTTATCCGACAAAAAATCTTGGCGCATTAGGCGATTCAGGTGCAATTACAACTAACGATAGTGTGATGGCGGAAAAATTAAGAGCGTATCGCAATTATGGAAGCGAGAAAAAATATTACAATAAATATACCGGATACAACTCTCGTCTTGACGAATTACAATCAGCATTTTTACGTGTAAAATTGCTTCATCTTGACGAAATAAATACACATAAACGCAAACTTGCTAATTTATATTTTGAAAATATAAACAATTCACAAATACTGTTGCCTGCAAGGGATAGTGATTATTTTGATGTTTATCACATCTTTAATATTCGCATAAAAAAACGCGACGAATTAAAACAATATTTGCTTGATAATGGTATAAAAACAGAAATACACTACCCAATATCACCAAATAAACAGGAGGGGTATCAAAAATGGTTTGCAGATATCGAATGCCCAATATCAGAAGAAATTCACACCACAACTTTAAGTTTGCCTTGCTCTTTTGCACATACGGAAAATGATATTTTACAAGTTATTGATACTATAAACAGATTTGTTTGATTATTTATAATGTACTCCGATTTTAAGACTAACTAATGATTAAGATGATTATCTTTGCAAAAAACGAGCAGTTGAATCTATAAAGGACAAAAATTTGAAAACAATAAATATGATTAAACGAATTGTCAAAAAGTTTTTAGGTTTTGTACAGGATGATTTCAATGAAAAGTATCCTTTTGGGATTCCAAAGTTACCCGCCGGATACTTGAAGTCATTTGGAAACAAATATCCCGATAAATTTTTCTATGTCATTTGGCGTGACAAGCTTGGCAGTGGTTTCTTTTCTAATTTTACTCAAGTTATATCGCATGTTATGCTGGCAGAGAGTATGGGAATGATACCGGTAGTAGATTACTGTAATTTTAAAACTCTGTATAATGTCAAAGAACCTGTAAACGGCTCGCTAAACGCATGGGAATATTACTTTCATCAGCCTGCAGGATTTTCTATTAAAGAAGTTTATTCATCCAAAAATGTTTTTATATCTAATGGAGATTATCCTCGCAATTTTTTCCCCACGACACACCGTGAGTATCGTGATTTTTGTCATTCCCATTTTCCACTTCAGCCTAATGTAAAGGAAAGAATTGCGCGATACGAATCATCGCTTGCCGCAAGCAGAACACTGGGAATACATTTTAGAGGGAAAGAAATGAATTTTATGCCGTTACATCCCTTTGCACCTACATCGCAACAGATTTTTAAAGCAACCGACAATCTATTAGACGAATTTGGATTTGAGCAAATTTTTCTGGTAACGGAAGAACAGACATATCTCGAACTTTATTTAAAACGTTATGGAAAGCGTGTTATATTTACTGATGCTTTTCGCTGTCGTAATGTCAATTCTTATAATCTTAATCCTCGTTCCGCACATCGTTATCTTTTGGGCTTGGAAATACTTGCCGATGCAGAACTTTTAGCGCGATGCAAAGGACTTCTCGGTTCCAATACGGGACCATTCCACCACGCACTTCGTATTAGCGATTCTTTGGAAATAGCCGAAAGAATTGACAATGGATTTAACAGCAGCAATTACCTTATTGCAAAGTATCTGTATCCGTTCAAAAAATCTATGAGACGTTTGCCGGAAACCAAAATCCGTATTTATAATCCTCCACAACAATGAAATATAACTTCTGTACATTATTTGATGCGTCATATTTTGCGCGAGGATTGGCAATGTTCGATTCTTTGCCTTTTAACCCTTATATCAAAAAGACAAAACAACTGCGAGAATAGTACGTGTTTGTCAAGCAGTCGGAAATATATTTAAAGGGTATATGATTTTTGTTTTGAACATTTGGGAAAAATTATTACCACCATATTTAAGAAAAGGTGTAATAAGGGCAACAAAACTTTAGTAATTATGGTATTGCATACAACACAGTTTCAGTGAAATTTTTCCAGTGATGACGAATGTACAGTTTATAATCGGGATTGAGTTCGTGAATAAACAGCGGCAATTCCCATAAATCTTCTGCTTTATGGTAAATACAAATTGCTAATTTAGGTTTGAAGTCTGCAATGGTTTCTTTCATCCCCTTTAATGCGGTTAACTCTGCTCCTTCAATATCCAATTTTATATAAGTTATTTCAGATCGTTCCTGTTCCGATAAATATTCATCTAAACTCACTAATTTTACCAGTTCTTTATTATGAGTTTTAGCGAGACGAGAAGAAGCTCCACTCCTTTCAAAATACATATCTTTATTTGCAGAATACAGCCCTGCTTTGTGTAATATTATATTATTGCATTGTATCATATTGCATTGTATCCGCTCTATATTTTATCCTGCAAATCTAATTTTTAATTACCCAGTAGCCTGTTCTGTTGTTGCCTGCTCTTTCTAAAATGCCTTTTTGTTTTAACTTTTCCAAATATTCTTTGACTACACCTATGCTTATATTCA
>JAIROC010000185.1 GCA_031257735.1 Bacteroidales bacterium
ATGTAAGATATTATCAGGTTGATTTACATTCTGTCCCTAACGGGACAGGAAAGAAAGGCGGGTATTCATCTGTTTCTACCAACATTTTGTCCCTACGGGACAGGATGCCTATCTCAATAGCGCCTCATTGGGGAATAGTGAACATTATCCGGAAATATTCCGACTATATAGACAGACACTACTTAATAATTGGGGAAATAATGATAGAGAATTGAAAGCCCGTAATGACGGGAAGGAGTCTACTCATTTTTTTCGCGCGTCAGTTCATTGTTCATTGTTCATTATTCATTATTCATTGATAAAGTATTTCTCTGCGTCTTTCTGCGAGTTCTGTGGAAAATTTATCCTTTACGGAGATTACGCCTTCATCAATGTCCTTTCACCGCTTCTAAAAAAGAACACCCAACCTTACTTTTTAATGTGTAAAATTGGGCATTCGACTTTTCAACATATTGACAATTGAGCATTGTCGCGGTGCGGACGGGACTCGAACCCGCGACCCCATGCGTGACAGGCATGTATTCTAACCAAGCTGAACTACCGCACCATTTTTCTGGCTGCAAAGATACAACTTTTTTTTTAATTAAATCACTATTCTCCAATAAAAATTTTTCAAGTGTATATTTGTTTAATAATCAACGTATATATTTTTCATGGAAGGTTATTTTTCTATAGAATATCCTTATGAAAGATAACAATTGTATATTTTCTACAGCCTCTTTTTTCCAATTTTTTATAGGCTTCTCTCTATTATCATAAAATAAGAAAGGGCATCCTAAAATAAGATATCCCTTTCGTTTATTAATTTAAAAAACTATGACCTTGCTATTGGAAGAACTGAAATATAGGATTTCCCTCTTGTTTTCTTTTTAAACATGACAGTACCATCTGTCAATGCAAAGATAGTATGATCTTTTCCTATACCTACATTTTGTCCCGGATTATGAACTGTTCCTCTTTGACGCACTATAATATTGCCTGCTTTTGCAAACTGACCGCCAAATATTTTAATACCTAACCGTTTACTTGCGGATTCACGTCCATTCTGTGAACTACCGACTCCTTTTTTATGTGCCATATATTAAGTTTATCTGATGATTAATAATTATTTTTTACTGACGATTTTATCAATTTGGATATAAGTCAAACATTGACGATGTCCATTTAATTTCTGATAGCCTTTTCTTCTTTTTTTCTTAAAGACTAATACTTTTTTCCCTTTTAAATGATTTAAAACGGTAGCAGAAACTTTTGCTCCCGAAAGAGAAGGCGTTCCTACATTTATTTTACCGTCATTATCAATTAACAATACATTTTCAAAATCTATTTTTGATCCTTCTTCAGCATTCAGGCGGTGAACAAAGATTTTATTATCTTTTTCAACCTTAAATTGTTGCCCTGCTATTTCTACTATTGCATACATGATTTATGATTATTTATATTTCCTTTAAAAATTCGTCTGCAAAGATACAACTTTTTTCGATACGCTGATACATTCTTTCATAATTTTTTTTCATATCTATAACGAGTAATAATAAAACACTGTTTATAAACAGTCTAAAAGTTCAAATGAAATTCTTTCGTTAATGATCGATAGGTATTTGTATACTCGTTGGATGGATTTCTGATAACCAAATTTTGAATTTCTATCTGTTTTTTTTCACGAGCAAATAAGAGTACATTTCGATTTGCAGGTTTATATTCTTTCGGTTGAACCTGTAACAGGGCAGTACAAAATAACCCCTGACTTTTACACTGTTCCTGTATTATTTTTGTTATTGTTGCGGGAATGATAATGGCAAATATTCCCGAAATAGACAGGCAATAACTGACAGCTAAAATTAAATCTTCAAACGATAATGTATCTGTATGACGGCTGATATTTCGTGCATGGAATGGTGATTTTAAAGAGTCCGCAAAAAAAGGTGGATTAGAAACTATTAAATCAAAAACATGTTTATATGCTGGCGTACAGAAATCTTGTACAGAAATATGTTTGAATTTTAATCTGTTTTTCCATGGAGATTTATCCGCATTCCCTGTTGCTTCTTCAACAGAACTTTTGTCAATATCGACCCCTGTAATAATAGCGTCAGAACGCTGTGCTAACATTAACGAAACAATACCACAACCACTTCCAATATCCAGAATGTATCTGCATTTTTGGGGAACAGTAACCCAAGCCCCCAACAAAACAGCGTCCGTCCCTACTTTAAAAGCGCTCTTATCGTGTACTATTTCAAATTGTTTAAACCTGAATACAGACATGTGGACAGGATAAATTTATTTTAGCTTTGCCGTTATTGTCAGGCATTTTTTCTTTGATTTCGGTTCAACGGTTATGGATACATTATTTCGGGTATATGTTTGCAACTCATTATTTCCCCCGCCTGAATTGTTTTCTTCTATATTCCATTTGTTTGGGTCTATTGTTGTACCGTCAAATGTATCTTCCCAGAGCAGATTGTCTGATTTATCATAAACTTTTACAAAATCGACATACATATTTGCCGTATAATCATTTTGTGCGTGCAGGGCGCTTATTTGATTTATGTCGTATATGCGGGAAAAATCACCTCCTATCGCCAAGTTGAAAAGAATAAAAAAATCCTTGTGAAAATACTCTTTCAGTTCATTAGTAGAAATATCTATGATATAATAAGGAGCATTATCCGGATATTTATCCAAATCAAGATACATTGCGAGGATATTTTCATCCCATTTAAGCGAGTAAAGATGAAAATTGTCATCCTGTAAACTGTAGGGACTGACAACAGAAAGAGCATAATTGGGATGCGATCCATTGTTGGCAATCCTTCCCCAATGAGTAGCGCCACTAAAGAGACGATCCTGCATGACATTATCAATACCTTCTTTGCTGCCCATCTCCATAATGTCAATCTCGCCGCATTGAGGCCATCCTGCAGTAGTAAAATCAACGCCAAGCAACCAAAATGCAGGCCATAATCCATTGGCTGTTGGGGGTAATTTGATACTCGCTTCTATTTTGCCATATTTGAAACTGAATTTCCCATTTGTGTTTATTCTTCCCGATGTTACACTGTCCTTATTCACGTCTTGAGCAATTGGTGTTTCGGCAGAACATCCATAAAACAGCGCCAAAAAAAAGAAAATAAAGGCGCTTAGGGATAGCTTATTCTTTTTTATCTTCGTGTCCATCATCATCCTGTTGTCTGTGTAATATTTTCTTTACAACCCCGCCAATATTAATATTGGATAAATCAATTTGTTTAATATTAAATCCCATGAAATCCTGACTTTCCTGTTTGTGATTGTAGATTTCATCAACAATAGCTTGATATTTTTTCATCAGGACAATTCTCTTTAATTTCAGGGTAGGAGATAATTCTCCTGTTTGTGGCGTCCATTCGTCTACAACCAAACGAAAACGTTTAATTTGTTCATGTGGCGCTAATTGTTTATTAAATCTTTCTATTTCTCGCTGAATTCTGGCAACAATTTGAGATGAAGTAATCAATTCTTTGTTGTCTCTATAATGAATTCTGTGTTTTGTTGCCCAGAAATGTAAATGATTATAGTTTGGAGAGATAATTGCAGATGCAAATTTTTCATTTTCTCCTATGACCATGATGTTCTCAATGAAGGAAGACTCTTTAAATTTATTTTCCAACATTTGTGGGGCGATATATTTTCCAGCGGAGAGTTTGAATATTTCTTTTTTTCTGTCCGTAATTTTCAAGTAAATGCCATCTACCATTTCTCCTATATCTCCTGTATGAAACCAACCGTCTTCATCAATGACTTCTTTGGTATATTCAGTATCTTTATAATATCCTTTCATCAGGGATGGACCTTTGGTTAGAATTTCACCTTCTTCCGAAAATTTCACCTGTACTCCTTCCAGTATAGGACCCACTGTTCCTATCTTTATCATTTTTTTATTGGGATTATTAACTGCAATAACGGGAGAAGTTTCTGTTAATCCATATCCCTCATATATACGCATCTTGGCAGCTGTAAACAGTCGTATTATTCGTGGTTGAATAGACGCGCCTCCTGTGATAATTTCAAATTCATTGTTGCCAAACTTTTTACGCCATTGTTTGTATACCAAATGATCATAGATTTTTGTCCAGAAATTATAATACCAATTTTTGTCGTAATCAAATTTTTGTCCGTGACGAATTGCAGCAAAATAAATCCATTTTTTAATTCTGGATAAATCTTTTCCTGCAGCATAGAGTTTGTCGTAAATCATCTCCAAAACACGAGGTACTGCACAAAAACCCTGTGCTTTAATATCGGCAATGTCATTGGATAATGTTCCCATGTTTTCCGCATAATAAATGCTTACTCCCAAATATTGATAATGATAATTTAAACTGCGCTCATAAATATGACATAGAGGCAAAAAACTGATTTCACGATTGGTATGATTCAGAGGTTGTGCTTTTGCATGTCCTAAAAAATTATGAACCAGATTTCCGTGAGAGAGCATTACGCCTTTGGGTATACCCGTTGTGCCTGACGTATAAACAATACTTGCAATGTCATCGGGTTCTATTTTTTCCTTTATTTCCTCTATGATAGTGGCGAATTCTTTTCTATGGAGAATGCCTAAACGTAACACTTCATTCAATTCCGTTTGACCTTCCATTTTATCCAGTACATACATACCATATTCCAGATTAAGTTCTGAGAGTACAGGTTGAACTTTTGTGAAAATATTTTTATTCCCTACTACAAGCATTTTTGCATCCGAATGCGTAATGATATATTTGTAATCTTCGGAAGTGAGTGTAGGATAAATTGGTACATGAATAACGCCAAGCATTACCATTGCCATATCCATAATATTAAATTCTGGTCGATTATTGGTGATAGTTGCAATCTTATCACCTTTACGAAGCCCTAACTGATGAAATCCATAACTTAACAAAACCGAAAATTTATAATAATCGTTTACGCTAAAATTTACCCATTCTCCATTTCTTTTTCCATTCAGAATATCATCTTTGGGATACTTTTCTAACAGCCAATTCAATAAATCAAATGTTCTTCGTATTTCCATAGCATATACAAATTAATGAAGTACAAAAGTAGTAAAAAATAATATGCTGTTAGAAAAATGACGTAAAATAATTATAGTTATTCCTTTAGTATTATAGTTGTCCGATAAAAAAATCAGGGAAAGTTTCCATCTTTCTTTGATTTTGGTACGGCAGATGACACAGATTTATCTGCTTTACTACGGTTGCCGTTACAGTTTTTTTTATCTTTAATTATCGTTTTCGCTTATAGGTTCGATGGGTTTTTCATTGGAAATATTTTGATTATTTTTTCGTCTGGTAGCGCGGGCGGCAAGTTGTTGTTTGTAATACGTATTCAAATTATTGATAGCGGTAATCAACGGGAGATATTTTTCTTTGCCGTATTCGT
>JAIROC010000091.1 GCA_031257735.1 Bacteroidales bacterium
AATTGAAAATAAAAAGCCCCCGTCGAAGTCGAGGGCAACTTAATGTTTTCACAACGGAATAATCCTTATTGTGACTTGATTGCTGGGCAAAGGTAAGAAAAGTTTTTGAAATAACAAAACAATGATTAAAAATAACGATTTGAAAAGCAAAATAAATTATTTAACAAACTAATAGAAAAAGCATTATGAAAATACTAGTAGGGCTTGACGGTGGCACGAATAGTCTCGGGTGGGCGGTGGTTAACAAAGACGAGCAAAAGATATTAGGGATGGGAAGTCGCACTATTCCGATGGGAATAGATAAGCAGGAGTACGAAAAAGGTGTTGGTATTACGAAAAACTCGACCCGGAGAGAAAAGCGTACTTCCCGTAAAGGCATTAAACGCTATAAACTTCGCAGAAATAAACTTTTATTTATTTTGCACGAGTTGGGCATGTTGCCTGAACAATTTAAGTTTAAAGAACTTCCTGAAAATATTCAATTTACAAAAGACAACATAGGCATTCCAATACCTGAAAAATTACAGGAATTGGAGTTGTGTCGTATTGAAAAGAAAAGAGAATACGACGAATGTGGAAAACGAAAAGATAGACAATACCAAAATGATAAAAAGATGAAAAAAGAACCTTTAGCTTTGTATGATTGCAAATTGAAAGTTAAAGCGTTAGAAGAACCCATTGAATTGAAAGAGTTCGGAAAAATTCTTTATCAATTCAATCAGTTGCGTGGTTATTCAGGTGGAACTAACAATGACGACAATAAAAAGAAGAAAAAAGACAAAGGCGAAAATGAAGAAGAAACAAAAAAGAAATATGAAGTAATTATTCAGAATGTAGAGATTTTAAAAGTTGAAAAATCAGAAGACACTTTTACAGTAAAGGGTGGGAAAAATAAAGGTGAAAAACTTAATAAATTCGATATTACAATTCTATTGGACGAAGAAGAAGTAGAAGGGCAAACAGAATTGCAACACTTAGAAGAAAAAGTCGGTCATATAGAAGAATTGGAAATTCGTATCAAGCAGACAAAAAACGGAGAAACTGTAACTATTGCTTCACCTCAAAAATCAAATTGGCGTAAAAATATGGAAGCAGCCGAAAAGATTTTGAAAGAAGAAGGTATTTTTATTAGCGAGTTGCGTTTGAGAGATTTACAGCAAAACAAATGGGTAAAAATCAGAAACCGTGTTTTTCTGCGTAATCGTTATAAAGAAGAATTTGATAAAATATGGGATACACAAGCAAAAGCTCATGATATTTTAAAGAATTGCTCTAAAGAAACATTAGAAAAAATCGCTCGTTATATTTTTCCCGGAACAAGCGAAACCCAACAAAAATTGCGTGATGAAGCAATAAAAAATGGTTTAAAATACATTATCAAAGAACAAATAATTTACTATCAACGCCCACTTAAACCTCAAACGGAACTAATTAGCAACTGCCGTTTTGAAAAAGAAGAGCAAGTCATACCCGTCTCGCACCCACTATTTCAGCAATTTAGATGTTGGAAACAAATTAACAATTTGTATGTGACTTCAAAAGTTGAATTAATGCCGATAGCATACGAAATGGATTTATCCGGAAATAAAATACCAATTTATAGTCATTCCAAAAACAAAAAAATAAAGTATCAATATCAAAACAGATACTTGACACCAGAAGAGAAACAGGCTATTTATGACAAATTACAATCTCAAAAAGAAGTTAGTTTTGGAGTTGTTATTGATATTCTAAATTTGAATAAGCCAAAAACAGAAAAATTAGCCAAAGAGCAGAAAAATTACTTTTTGAACGGATTACATGCAAAAGCAAAACTGAAGGGTTGTGATACATTGATTTCAATTAAAAAAGTATTGGGTGAGTATTTTGACATTCTTTTTGAAATTGACAAAGATATTATTGAGAAAATTTGGGCTGTTATTTTTGATGTGAACAATCATGATGGAAGTGAATACGAGCCTGCAAGCAAACGAGTATCGTCTATTTTCGAGTTGTTGCAAAATTACACAGATAAAAAAACGGCTACTGAATTGGCATTAAAGTTAGCTCAAAATATCAAATTTCCGCGAAAGTATGCAAGTTTATCGGCAAAAGCAATACAAAATATTTTGCCCTTGATGCAATCCTCTCCGCAAAATGTTTCGGAAGATATAAAAGCAAAATTTGAACATATTAAACATTTGATTGATACGAATAAAATTGATGATATCGATTACAATTTAGAAGATTATGTGGTTGATTTTATACAAAAAAATCCAGATGCCTTGCAAAACGGTGGAATAATGGAATCATTTGCCGTATCGCTTGTTTATGGCAAACATACTGCCGACACTATAAAAGCACAAATTACAAACTATCACGACATAAAATATGAAGAACGAAATTTGCGAAATCCAATTGCAGAACTGCTCATAAATGAAACAATGCAAATAATCAAAGCCATTTGGAAACAATATAAATTTAATCCCGAAGAATTGGAAATTCGAGTTGAGTTGGCAAGAGATTTGAAAAACAGCGCACAGGAAAGAGAAAAAATATATGACGGACAACTGAAAAACAAAAAAATAAATGACAAAGTAAAGGAACGATTGCAAGAAGAAGGTATCGCTATAACCGACGAGAACATTCTTAAATATAGATTACTCGAACAACAAAAATACATTTCGCCTTATTCCGGCAACCCATTGACTGTTGGCGAATTTGATACTTATCAGATTGATCATATTATCCCTAAACAAAGATATTACGACAATTCTTTTTCAAATAAAGTATTGGTTGAAGGCTATTTAAATCGGGAGAAAAGCAATCGAACTGCGTGGGAGTATATTACACAGCAAAACACACAATATAAGATTTTTCCCGTAGATAATTTTGTTCAATATGTCAATGCAAATTTTTTTGGCAAAAAGAAGAAAAATCTATTGGCGGAGAAAATTCCTTCAAATCCGGTTGAAAGGCAGTTAAAAGATACGCAGTATATTTCTATTGCCATAAAAAACGAATTGGCAAAGATTGTTGGCAGTAATAATGTAAAAACAACTACAGGCGAAGTTACCGACTTCCTGCGCAGTCGTTGGGGTTTGAAGAAATTGTTTATGGAGTTGACGGAAAGCCGTTTCAAACAAATGGAACTTTGGGATTTAGACGAAAACGGCAATCCGAAAACAAACTGGGTTAATCGTTATGTTGATGAAAATGGCAAAAATCAATACAAAATCAAGAATTGGAGCAAGCGCTATGACCACCGCCACCACGCAATAGATGCATTGGTTGTTGCTCTTACTGAACAAAGTCATATTCAGCGGTTAAACAATTTAAATAAATATGTCCAAGAGGAATTAATTAATCGGAAAGAGGAGTTTAAAATCGAACAAAAAGAAGATGAAACGATTTTAGATGCATTTTTCAATTTAGAAGCAAACCGGCGAGACGAAATATTACGCACCATGGAAAGTTCGAGAAAATTTGAAAAGCCTTTTCCCGATTTGGTAGAGCAAGTAAAAGAACATTTGGAAACAATGGTCGTTTCACATAAACTCAAAGATAAACTGGGAATCATTAAAGACAAATTTGATAAGAATACTCCTAAAAAACAATTAAAGAGTCAAGTTAAAGTCCGTGCTGCATTGCACGAAGAAACATATTACGGTAAATTAAAAGATCCTAAATCTGGAAATTTACGTGATACGAAGAGGGTTGAACTATCCACGCTTTTAATCACAAAAAACAAAGAAACTAAAAAAGATGAGATCATTGTATTAATAGACAAAGTATTAGAGCTGGAATTAATTACTCATAGATATCTATTAGACGAGGATGGCGAGGCACTATTTCAATCAATGAAAGAGGCATTTACAGGTGAAGGGCTAAAACTATTCAATGACAAACGAATTGCTAATGGCAAACAACCTGTTTATAAAGTAAAGATATGGTACAATAAAGAAGAAAAGAAAGAAAGTTCATTGCTGCGTTTGTATGACAACAACGAGAAACAAAGTGTTGTCACAGGAGATAATTATCTGTTTTTAGTAATGTTGAAAAAACTCAAAAACAAAGAAGAACGAGTATTTACGGTCGCTTCTTTATATGATTCAGTTGCCATAGCAAATAAAGCGCTCAAAAATAATAATTTGGATTTTAAGAAAAAAATCATTGAGGAAAAACGGTTGGAATTAAAATCTCAAATCTTAAAAAAATTTGAAGAAACTCAAAATGAATTAAAAGAAAGGATAGAAAAGGCTAAAGGCAAAAAACGCGAAACATTAAAACAGGAGTTGCAAGAAAATAAAGAAGATTTTGATTATTTCATTGATGAAACAAGAGAACCAAAATTAATTCCGTTATTTACTTTACAACAAAACGAATTGATTTATTTGCCAATAAATACAAATGATAATATTTTGGGTTTTTCTACCGTTGAATTTAATGATTGGATTAAAGTAAAAGAAAATAAAATCTCATTTTGCAAGCGAATTTACAAAGTTGTAAAAATTGACACTCAGGGGCTTTGTCATTTTATTCCTAATACTTATGCCAACCATATTAGTGTGGTGAAAGATTTATCAAAAGAAGAACTTGAATCGTTGAAAATAAAAAATGAAGGTAAGAAAAAAGTTCCCAAGAAAGATTTAAATTTTGTAGAATTTAGTTCTTATGGAAATTGTTCGCCTTATGAAGTTGGAGAAACTTTCATAAATTATTTAAAGAATGGAAGCAAAAAAAAACCAACACGGATTCAGGATTTTTGTATAAAAATACAGACAGATTGGTTAGGAAATATCACATTGGTATAAATTAAAATATACTGTAAAGAAAGTAATCATTAACCTTTAAAAACACATGGAACAAAATCCTAAATCAGAAGGCAAGTGCCTCTTTTGTGGAGGAATATTTGCCAAAGCAGGCATCAATCGCCATTTACAAACCCATTTAAAGCAAAAAGCAAAAGAAAGTACGGCAGGGCAATCATATCTGGTAAAGATTGAAACCGACCCGTATTATGGCAGTT
>JAIROC010000530.1 GCA_031257735.1 Bacteroidales bacterium
CCGCTTGATGTTACCGTAAGTCCATCCGAAAAGGCATAACAGTCGGCTGTAGTTACTTTAAGCGAATAATAACCTGCTTCGGTTACAGTAAGTGTATCATTTGTTACTCCCACTATGGCAACGCCATCCTTATACCATTGATAACCTGTTGCGCCGGATATTGGCGTTTTAAGTTGCAACTGTATTGAATTTCCCCTGTTTACATTTAATCCGCCAGATGATGATTCTATTTCAGGGGTAATTATAGTTGTTGCAGAAGCAAGTATATCTATTTCTGTCGAATTGGAAGTACAATGCTCATCTATCGCCAAAGCATAATAGCGTCCCGCACTTGTTACATAAGTATAATCACCCGAACCTACAGGC
Source organism: Bacteroidales bacterium (assembly GCA_031257735.1). Taxonomy (GTDB): domain Bacteria; phylum Bacteroidota; class Bacteroidia; order Bacteroidales; family WCHB1-69; genus JAIROC01. The sequence goes on from JAIROC010000530.1 coordinate 367, forward strand.
TCCGATTCTCCTGCTTTGTACCAAAAATAAGTATAGCCGCTTACTACATTCGTTATTCTCAACAATGCCGAACCGCCCGCACATAAATCGCCACTTGCAGGATCGCGTGAAATAATGGGACGGATTATATTATTGTTTACATCCTTTGACAAGTCTATATCGTTTGAAAATGTCGAACAACCATTCACCGAGGTTACATTTACCGAATAAGTACCTGCTTCTGTGGCAAAGTAACAAAAGTCCGTTGCGTCCGGTATCAATACGGCATCTTTGTACCATTGAAAAACGCTTCCCGTCATGTTTGACAGGTTTTCTATCTGTAAGCGTACCGAACCATTGTTTCCACAAATAATGGCATCAGTGGGTGTTTTGGTTATCAAAGGTTCTACAGCTTCATCTGTACTTATATGAATACTGTCTTTCTCGGACAGTGCGTTGCAAGCGCCAATAGTTACAAAGACTTGATAAGCGCCGGCTTCCTGTCCTGCGGGTATGTTGGGATGTGGAATATTTATATAATACGAACTTGTAGTATCAAAAGGAACACTATCTTTTATCCATATATATGTACCGCCTGTATACTCTGTAAAATTATTCACTTTCAACACGACATTGGCTTTAACGCATAATTTGCCATTTGCAGGCAAAGTTACAAGATCGGGCGTTGCATAATTCAAATCTTTATCCCTTGTAATGGTAACCGATGATGAATATCCGCGACATACATTTTCTGTTACATAACATTTATATTCGCCTGCAGTTGTCGCAAAATAAATTGAGTTAGTTGCATTCTGTATGATCATTCCATCTTTGTACCATTGATATACAGGTTGGAAATGAGGAGCTTCTCCCGCAACAGCTTCTAATTTTACAATGCCACTGTTACTGCAAATAACAGTTGATGATGCTTCGACAGTGTACTTTAAATAAGGGCAGTCTATCCCTGAAAAAGTATTGTTAGACAGCTCGCAATCATCAAACCCCGAAGCGGGAAACTCACTATCATTTGCCATAACGCGCCCCCATATCAGGCAATTATTATAATTGTCTCCCGAAAGCGTATATATTTGCGTTACTTTTGCCTCAGGAAAGACATCTATTCCAAGTTCTTCAACCTGAATGAAGGCGCTTGATCCTATGGAGAAGCCACCGGTACCGCCGTTATAGAAAGAGATGGGAGTATTAGCAGCCAAAGTTGCCGTACCGTTATTGAAAATCTCAACAGTAACTTCTGTTGTTGTTGCATCTATAACCTTTACTCTTACATCCTGCAAAACAGCATCAGGTTGGCGCACTACAGGCACAAAATCCTGTTCGTCGCGTACAATGGGAACTTGTATCCATGAACCGTTATATGGATAAATAGTTTCGTTATTCTTGGTATAAGGGGTAAGCATGGGTATGGGGGAAGCATTAATTTTCAGGTCTTCTCTCACCATTGTAGGATCATACATGCCCTGATTCCATACGGGAGGACATGGCGCCCACTTTTGACCACTATGCTCATATACTTCTACCCATCCGCCAGGATACTGGTTACTGGTATTTCCCGTATTCGTAACAACAATATCCGCGCTACCATCCATATTGACATCGGCAATGACGGGATATTCAAATGCAGTTCCATTATATACTGTTGTCCTAAACATAACAGAAGAATTGGGCGAGTTTTCATCTTCGGTATATTCTACATAATCCTTACCAGATTTTCCGGGTGAAATTACGCGCAATGTATTTTCATCTCTGTAACATAAATCTGCTGTGTTGTTATTGTCAAAGTCGAAAAGGGTGATTCCCGTATTGTTCGACTGGTCGCGATGTTCCATTGCCCAACTAAGTTTCAATTTTTCTTCTACGGCGGTTGCCTGATCATCCCAGGTTAAACCTATAATATGTCCTCCCCAAACGCCATTGAATTGAACCGTACGATTGAACCTTCTGTAGTTGCTGGACGTATTATTATTGTTCCAACCCGGAGATTCATCGCTCGAAGAAATAGTATTATTGGCGCCTCTGCGCAGACTTTCATTGCTTAGGGGATGGAACATTATTCCTGTATGTCCAGGAATATCCAAAATTTTTTCAGCTCTATTAATATACACCAAACCGGTGAGTATGCATATTTCGGGCAATTTTTTGGTGTAGTCCGAACCATTCCATCCATCTAATTTCCCATTAATATCGCCTACAAAAGGTATTGAAAAATTACCCCACAAAACATCGCCACGGAAAGATACGCAAGCCTTTACCGCGCTTGTATTGTCCCATTCCCATACATAAACTATGATTTTAGAATCCGCAATGCCATTATTCCCGTTACATGCAACTATTATATCCAGTTTTCCATCTCCATCAATATCGGCTACGCGGGTAAAACCATCACTAAGATAATAAGTAATAGAAGTATTGTTGCTTCCTTCGGGGACAGTTACCGATTGTGGACCTTCTATAGTTGTATAAGTGTTATTAATGTGGTTGATTTTATCACTGATATTAAACTTATGAATACGGTTACCTGTAATTATTTCCAACTTTCCATCCTCATCTATATCTATGATGGCAGGAACAGGCATATACTCGTCGGCATAATCGGCGCCATTTGCACGCCGCATACCTGCCATGGCTGAGCCTCTTATATTGGTAGCATTAGCTGATGAAACAGGGTCTGCGTAAAATCTGTCTGTTCTTAATCCTGTTGTTGTATTAGTAATATCACTCGATTGGGTGGAGATTGCCTCATTCTGCCACGACATCACAAGGCGTCCGGTTGCTCCGTCGAATATTTTATTATATACTATTACTTCAGGCGTTCCATCTGCATCAATGTCGGCGATGTAGGGATTGGGATAGCCATACTCAAGCCTGCTTGTAGATGTGAGAGGCGCCTTATAGCTCATAACAGCGCCTGAATTGTCTGTTCCGCGCCACATTACTGTAAGATTTGTAATTTGATAATTGCTTACGACAGGTTTTAATGCTGCTATCTTCCCGTTTTCCACATTGCATATTACTATTTCACCCAATCCGTCGTTGTCTAAATCAGCCAAAGCAAATATAGAGGGAGGACGGTGATAAGCGTCTCCTATAGTAAATGCACTCCAATAGAGACCTGCATTGTTCGTAATATCATATTTATGCATAAGGTCTCCCGTTTGTCCATTATAAATATTTATAGTATGAACCGTAAACAGATTACCTGACCAATTATCAGCATTATTACTACCTGCAATGACAATTTCGGGTTTTCCATCGCCGGTAAGGTCGCCCACCAAAGGAGAAGTGTATCCATCTATCCAACCACTTGGAGGTTTGTAAGTCGTAGCGTTACTATAAGTCGGAAATTTTCGCTGAACGCCGAAAGTTATATTCGCAGGCATGTTTTCATAACATTTCACATCGGCTTCAATAATATTCACAGGCTTATTGTAAGGAGAAACAATAATATTCACATCTGCCGTATCTTTAGCGTTGCTCGCCGAGAGTTCGTATAAAATCGTAAAAGCCGTATCTCGACAATTAATAGCAGGCTCAAAAATGAGATAATTCCCTTCTTTTGTTAGCGTCCCGACCGAAGCAGGTAAAGAAGGACTAATAATTTTCCACTCATAATTGTCTCTCGGGATAGTGTCATTCTTGATAATGTCTTTCCGTATTAACTGCAAGGGACCTGTCCTTAGAATATCATTAACAGCTGTCAATCCACTAACTGACTGCGCTATCCCCAACCCTGAAAATACAATCATACAAAAACTAAAGGATATAATCCTTCTCAATAAAAGATTAATTTTGGTTAACCTCATCATATCTGTCGTTGTCATTGTTTGTTTTACCTTTGAAAGTGCAAATATTTCTTTTTTTCCAAGAGATACGACATTTTTGTCTTTCACTTTCCTGTCTATTAATATGCTCATTATAAATGATTTTGTATGAGCTTTTCTATTTTTCACTATATCTGATTTAAAAGGTTACAAAGGTACAATAAATTTCATTCAAAAAATCAACTTTAGAGGAAAAAATGTAAAAGTATGAAAACGTGAAGAGTGAAAAGTTAAGAACTCCTGACTTGGCACAGAATGGATTGTCGTGATTTTAAGAATGTTTTAATCCGCACTAATATTAGCTATATGTCCCG
>JAIROC010000138.1 GCA_031257735.1 Bacteroidales bacterium
TCCATTTTATTTATGTTTTTAATATTTATTTTATCTGTTATTTTTTATCAAATTTTCCGCAAAGATAATAATTTTATTATTCATGGAGACAAAAAAAACTAATTAATTTGTCACTCATAACTCTTAGTTCTTAGTTCTTAACTCCCCAAGCTCTTCCCTCATTTCCTTCACAGCCCTGGATTCGACCTTTGGCGGTTTGGTCATGACGATGTTTGTTTCTGCTTCCGCTTTGTCTTTCAGTCCCATTTCGTGATACAGTTTTGCAAGCAGGTAATGGGGATAAAGACGGTTGGGAACAAGGTTTGACGCTTTACGGAAACTTTGTTCTGCAAGCGCGTACTGTTTCAGAGCCTGACAGTTTTTGCCCATGATGTTATAGAGCATGGGGTCGCATCGGATTTGCATTGCACGGCGCAATACTTCGTTGCTTTTCTCGTACTGTTCCGATTTCGACAGGCTTTGAGCATATTCAAATAAAAACTGTATTTCATCCTGCAAATGAGGATACTGTTTGGCATATTCTTCGGCTGCGTCCCAATATGCGTTCATGCCATATAATATTCTTGTTCTGTTCCACTGTTTATACGCGTCATGCAAAGGATGTATTTTATACATACCCAGTAAAAAAACCATAACAGGCGCAATAATCAAAAAAGCCCATACTGCAAACCTCGGATACATCCGTACTTTTGCCACTTCATCCTTTCGCTCTTTCGCGCCTTCGCCCGCCATGCACAGCGCCGACAAAAACACAAATGCAATCACAAATGGCAGTACATTGAACGGATACGACATGGAAGCAAATATCAACAGCGACACTAACGAACCTGCCGGAAGATAATTTTTGTTGCGTACTCCAATAACCAAAACGCAAATCACAAAAGCAAGAAACACAAGAAAGGGCGCAATGCCGGTTTCGATGCATATTTGCAGGTACTCGTTGAAAGCGTATTCTACTCCACCTGCGACATACTCTTCGCGTTCGCTTCCTGCGCCCGATGCAAAATATGCCGCCTGAGCGTCTCCATAACTTCCGCCAAAGTTTCCCAAACCCACGCTCAAGGGATTTTCTTTGACCGTTTGAAAGGCGATTTTCCATGTAAATGCCCGTCCCGACGCCGAATCTTTTTTCAGCAAAAACAGTCCTGTCAGTGTAACAGCAAACAGAACAACAGCAACAACAGAAAGAAGAACAAGACGCCTCCTGTATTTTTTTATATACCCAACGACCATCCTGTTTTGCAAACCATACATTACCACAATAAAAACACTGCCGCCGAGAGCCGCCAGCCATGATGCGCGGCTCATTGCGGCAGGCAACACAAGCAATGTACATAAAACCGTCAGTATGCCAAGAATTTTTACTCCCATCTTACTTATCCGTTCAAATAAACTTTGTGAAACTTCGCGCCCTTTGCGGTTAAAAAAATTCAAAACCACATATCCCAAAGCCATCGGAAAAACCATTGCAAGCCAGCCCGAATACGGTCCGGGATTGAAAAACGAACCGGTAATCTTAAACAAAGGATGTATAGAAAGTGTGAATCCATAAAGTTGCATTAATCCCCAAATTGATTCTGCCAATCCGGTAATGACAAAAGCCAAACTGCACAGACCACATATCAGTTTACTTTTACCCCAAAGAAATATCCGCAAATAGAAGTAAAACATCGTCACAAATATCAACAACAGGCATTTGTTTGTCAGTCTGCCGGTATGATTCAAAGTTATCAGCACAGCGGAAGCGCAAAACAGCAGTATCAACGAATCGGGCAACTTGAAAGTCAATCTTTCTTTGCGTTTAATTATAGCAGCAGGAATAGCAACAACAGACAGCAATGTCATGGAAGCGTAAAACCAAAAATATTTGCCGGATACTATTCCATTACCCAATTCGCGACTATTCGAGAAAACCGCGGAAAGAACAATCATTATAAGAAGACCGAACAATATGTCTGCTATTTGTTTATACATGCGATTCATGCTAATTTCACAAATGTCTTCTACTTAAAAAGAAAGCGTTTTATGTTTTTAATATACTCTGCTGTTAATTCCGGATTACCTTTGTCTGTAATAAACAACATTTTAACAACCATATTGTCATCCAGCACAAACAAATATGGAACACCTATTTTATATAATGGAAAGTCGTTTTTATTATGAAAACTAACAACTTGCTTGTTGTAATAGTTGTCTTTTAAACGTCTCTCAATATCTGCCACAAAAATTACGTCATCGTTATATAAATGATCAGGCATTATTTCTTTAAGCTGTTCTATAACAAAATCAATACAGGGCGGGCATATATCTTTTGGCAAGCCAAATATCAGTTTGGGCTTATTGACTAAAGTTTCAACAGATACGATTTTACTTGTATCTGAGCCTATGTATATTTTACAGTTATTTAACGGGTAGTGTTCATATTGCAGTCGGAGTTTGGATAATTCTTTCGATACTTTGTATAAATATTCTACTTGATATAGTGTAGCTGTTTTTTTTAATTCTTCATTTAATATATTGACCGCAATTTTATTTCGCCAGTTAGAATAAAGAAGCCAACCATCCAATCCTGCCAAGCAAACAATAAGACAGACAACCATTATTCTCTTAATTTTCATTTTGGCAACGATTTTAATTTATATATAATGAGATAAGGATTGTCATCTTCTTTACGTTCCCGAAGTTTTTCCCTGTCTTCGACGCTTAACATATTTTCATTATAATAAGGTAAACATTCAATCTCCTGCCATAAGGGTGTGATTATCATATTTTCGCCGCTAATATTCGTTGTAGCCCAAATAATCTGTATGTTTTCTTTCGTTTTTTTGAACAAAAAACTCTTTTTCAGGCTTTTGTCATAAAAAATGCTCAAATGATCATTTTGATAATATATTAAAGCTTTTATGTAACGCTCGGTTTCATTTATAGTAGATATGTAATATTTTAGCGGTTTGCCGGAACCCACTAAATCCGACCTGTCAAAATCTTTTTTATCATCATAAAGTGTCAAATACTTTCGCAGTCGTTTTATATCATTTTTCGTAAAAGTTTCTTTTCCTACATTCCATCTGTACGAAACAGAATGTTTATCGTCACTCAAGTTTATAATTTCATTACTCCATGGAACGGCGAGGTAAATAGAATCGTTATACGAATATATTCTACCATAAACCGACATAAAAGTTGTTTCATGAAATTCATCTTTTTCATACATTTTTTTCACCAAAACATTTGCTTTCCTTGAATAATACACTAACTGATAGTCGGAAAGAGATGAAAATACCAAAGTATCCCTGTTCAATACAAATACTTCGTTATAGGCGGCAATTTCCGACGGCAACCTTGTTTTTGAAATAAAATTACCTTCCAAATCATATAAGAGTATTGCCCCCCATGGGTCTAATAATATCAGTTGATTATTATACGGGTCAAAATTAAAATCGCCCAGATATAGATATTCATTCGGCCCCTGTCCGCGACTGTGTATTTTGAATAAATATTTTCCTTCCTTATCGAAACAAAACAAAGCGCTCTGTTTTATGTCTATTACAAAATACTTCCCATTAAATTCTTTCACCGTAAACATGTTAGAGACAAGACAATCATCAGTCGTTTCTAACTGGACAAGGCTTATGGAATCAACGAAATCATAAACCGACGGTTCTGTGATAACAGTCAAATCAATTATCACTTCAGTATCATCATTTTGCTTTTCGTTCACATTGCTTCCGCATGAAAAAAACAGCAAATTTGTTATTAAATATATATAAATCTTTCTCATTGTAATTATTTATAAAAAAAACGTGAACCCAATAAAAAAATTATGAATATATTTGCATTTCTATAATCAAAAAATTGAGTTCACGTTAACCATTGATATCTCGTTACACTTTAGTTGTTAGGACAATTATAAGAACAAAAGTCATACATTGATCCTGATATTATGCATGTTTTATTAGGAGCATTTGGATCTTTAACTTTCCAGCATTGTCCGACAGTACATGGAGTAGCGCTACAAGTTATAGTAACAGTAGGCAATTCTCCTCCATCATAGGTCTCATCGCTTAATGCCTCAAGTTTGTTCAATGTAAAGTAATTGACATCTACATTATTTTGCATTGCTAACCTAATGTTAACTGCGATTATCGCAGACACAGACAATATTACAATTGTCACAAATGAAATTTTCTTCATACTAAAAAAATTAATAATAATGCGGTTCGTATTTTATGATAATCCTATCATTCAAAGTTGTCAATAAGACGAACCACTTTTATTTCCAAAATTGAATGGCTTCCGTTGGCTGCAATACGTAATTGCAGCAATCCGAGCCTGCCGGTATCGGAAGCAACCGGCAGGCTCAAGACTGTCAAAGTCATTTTTCCCCAACAGCCAAATAAAATCGCTTGCATATCTAAACAGTCGGCAAATACCATACCGGACATGTAACTTTAGAATAACAAGCAATTTCGGAAGTGAGAAAACAAGCAACCTGTTTTCCCAACCGAATTTCAGACATTCGCAACCACATACAACGACAATACCAAGCATAAACTCTCTGTAGAGCGCTATAATCTTTAATATGTAGTCTA
>JAIROC010000532.1 GCA_031257735.1 Bacteroidales bacterium
CCTTCCGCATATACATTGAACGCACAATTGACGGAAGAAGATATCAAATCGCATCGACCGAAAATTTCGGGAATATATCAAAGATATGTTGTGAAATGCCGTAATGCAAATGCTATGGATTTTGATGATTTACTGTTATATACAAACATTTTGTTCCGCGATTATCCTGATGTATTAAAGAAATATCAACATTTGTTTAAATATATTTTGGTAGATGAATATCAGGATACAAATATAGCTCAATATCTTATTGTTAAGAGATTGGCTGAGATAACCAAAAATGTTACTGTTGTGGGCGATGACGCTCAAAGTATTTACTCGTTTCGAGGAGCAAAAATCGAAAATATCTTGAATTTCAGAAAAGACTATCCAAATTATACCGAATATAAATTGGAACAGAATTATCGTTCGAGCCAAACAATTGTGAATGCTGCAAACAGTTTGATTTCTAAAAATAAGATGCAGTTGAAAAAACACTGTTTTTCCGAAAGCAGTGTAGGCGAAAAAATCGACATTATACGAGCGTTCACCGATCAGGAAGAAGGTCTACTGGTTGCGTCTTCGATTGTTGATACGGTGTATGGCAAACAGGTCAGTTGTTCCGATATTGCTATCCTGTACAGAACAAATGCTCAGTCGAGAATATTCGAAGACGCCCTCAGACGAAGAAATATCGCATACAAAATATACGGAGGAATTTCGTTTTATCAGCGCTCCGAAATAAAGGATGCTTTGGCTTACATGCGATTGGCAGTAAACCCTCAAGACGATGAATCGTTGAACAGAATTATCAATTATCCGACGAGGGGCATAGGTAGCAATACTATGGAAAAATTGCAGTCGTATGCCGCTGATAATAATATCAGTCTGTGGGAAACGATAAACCGGCTGACGTCAACCAAGTTGTTAGCTGTACAAATGGGCATAAAAGATTCTACCGTAAAGAAAATCACTGACTTTAAGGACATGATAGCCTCGTTCATGTTAAAGGTAAATACGGAAAATGCATACACTTTTGCCTCGGATATAATCAAACAGTCGGGGATAATGGCAGACCTTAAAACGAATAAAGCGCCCGAAGGCATATCGCGTATCGACAATATCGAAGAATTGTTGAACGGAATAAAAGAATATGCGAAAGGCGCCGAAAATAAGGGAAATGGGACGCTGATAGCCGAATATCTGCAAAATGTTTCCCTGATAACCGATATGGACAAGGAATCGTCAAAAGATAATACCAATAAAATTACTTTAATGACTATACATTCTGCCAAAGGTCTCGAATTTAGATATATATATATTGTGGGAATGGAAGAAGGGCTTTTTCCGGGAGCTAATTCCATCAAGTCGGAACATTCGTTGGAAGAAGAACGACGTCTATTCTATGTGGCGCTGACACGTGCAGCAATCAAAGTGACGATTTCGTTTGCGCAAACAAGGTATCGTTGGGGAAATTTGAGTTCTTCTATCCCAAGCCGTTTTTTGCATGATATAGATGCTGTCTTTATGGCGGTTGATTCTATCAGCGATTACCTGCCTGAGGCAGAAAAATATTCTCAATCAAATCTCTTATACAATAATTTTGCGACAAAAACGCCCGATAAATCCAAGTTAATACCACTTAAACACAGACAAATGCATCGATCCGGGAAAATTATAGATACATCGACTATGGTTCCCGGAACAGAAGTGGAACATGCGCGTTTCGGACACGGACGAATAGTAGAAATCGACATCGAAGGAAACGAGGCAAGAGCAAAAATCAAATTTTACAACGCCGGATTTAAAACTTTGATACTTCGATACGCACAACTCAATATCAAAAACAAGCCGGAGTAAAAAACTAAAATTAAAACCATTTAAAGCCCATAATTTCTTTCACGCCCTGCAAAGTTTTGGCAGCGCTGGCACGGGCTTTTTCTGTTCCGTATTTAACTGTTTCGCTGAGATATTTGTCGTTACTTTTTAGCTCCAATATTCGTTCACGTATCGGGAGGGTCACTTTACAGATATCATCGGCGAGCTGTTTTTTCATGTCGCCATAACGAATTTCTCCCGCATTATATTTCTCTCTGTAAAATTGAACTACTTCATTGTCGGATACTATTTGCAGTATTGTGAAAAGATTTTGTACCGGTTCGGACATGGGAGCTTCCGGAGCGACAGGACCACTGTCGGTTACTGCCCGCATCACCTTTTTTCGTATCGTTTTTTCGTCATCTGTCAAATAGACGCCGTTACCTTCGGATTTTCCCATTTTGCCGGAACCGTCAAGCCCAGGTACTTTAAGCAATTCGGTCCCAAAATTATAAGCCGACGGTTCGGGGAAAAATTCGACATTATACATATTGTTGAACCGGCGGGCAAATACCCTTGACATTTCCAAATGTTGTTCCTGATCTTTACCTACGGGAACTTTATTGGCTTTGTGTATCAGTATATCAGTTGCCATCAACACAGGATACGTCAGCAAACCGGCATTGACATTGTTCGGATGTTTACGAACTTTTTCCTTAAACGAAGGCGTGCGCTCAAGTTCGCCCACATACGACCACATATTCATCAATGTATATAACTCCGACACTTCGGGAACAGTACTCTGAACAAATATGACCGACTTTTCGTGGTCAAGCCCCGATGCAAGGTATTCGGATAAAACGGTTTTAACGTTTTCGTGAAAATGAACGGGGTCAGGATGCGTTGTTAACGAATGTAAATCGGCAATAAAAAAGAAGCAGTTATTTTCGTCCTGCATCTTGATGAAATTGCGCAATGCTCCAAAATAATTTCCTATATGCAAATTTCCGGTAGAACGAATCCCGCTTAAAACAATTTCTTTCATATAAAATAATAATTACAAATAATACAATTAATCCACACAGATTCACTATTTTATCCTGCATCGTCCGATACAAAAGCAAATCTTTATGCGTTGCAAAAGTAATTCATTTATCGATTATGACAAAATGAGGTGTAATTGACTAAATCTTTTTTTGAGGCGCTATTGGACTTTCAGCCCTGATAGATAGCAGATTTAATTTTTGAATTTACTATTCCATATTATACATTTTTTTTAATCTCTGAAACATGGAATATGGGTGGAATTTTGTATTCAAATCTATTTTATTTCGTCTCAACATTTCATTCCAAAAATGGATGGAATAAGAATTTTGATTAAAATCGAATAATATATCATTAAATAAAAAGTTAAAATAAAAATATGGAATAGGACAAAATATATGTGGTAATTGTATGTGTTGTTTCATAAGCTCATGTTTTCTAAAATACGATATCAATATCTTGGATCCTAACCCTCCCCATTCAACATTTGTGCGATTCGTATATAAAATTTCATGTGCCATATTTCTACAGTAATTCATAATATCAGAAAGAGGAGGAACCTTAATTACACCAATATTAGGATTGTACCTGAAGTTACAATCATGTTCACTTGAAAATACATATTCACTATCAAAATCAAACGATTTCAAACAAACCACATCCATATCAACCCACCAACCTCCATTTTTGTATAATAATTCATATCTGAACATATCTGAAAAGGCCGATAAACTATTTTTATCGTCAAAAAATATTTCTTCCTTATTGATAATAGAATCGGCTGATTTAATTATAGTTCCAACAGGAGCATTAATCTTTTCATTATACGTATATAGATGAAAATCGTGTCCATTAGCCATAAAAGATTTGATACATAACAATTGTAATGAACTCATATTTCCATCTATCCAAAGCCCTTGTACAATACGATTATTTGACATTGTTTTTAATTTATTACATAATGACTTATATTTAATACAATGCATTGCTCCATAATGCTTAACTTTTTATGACTACATTTAACCATTGCTTTTACTTGTCATCATTTGAGTATTTTTCACCATATTAGTTGTATATTTGAAATGAGTATTTGACCGATAACGTCCATTGATATCCCTGGGATGAGTGAGATGATACAAAGGTCCATCACTTCTGTAAATACGATATCCTAAACTCTCAAACCGAAAAAAACGTTCAAAATCTTCGTTTCCCCATCCGTAAAAATCTTCATTTTCCATTCCTGCCACGAGATATTTCTTAGTATTAACTATTACTGCTCCTCCTTTGATATTATCGCCATAAATCAAATTCATGTAGTTTTTGTATTTATGCAATACTTTTATATTTTTCTTTGCCAGATATAATATTCTTATTGTATCAGATGTGTCTAACATGCACCCATTATATGGATATGATATTTCGGCTTCATTTTTCCTTAATTTTTCAACAGCATCCAATATCTGGTTTTTATCTACTATAACATCCACATCCCAAATTGCAAGAAAAGGAGTATTGACTTTTTGTGTTAAAATATTAATAAATTTTGTTCTGTGGAATATGATATCGTAATTTTCAAAATAAAAATATTCTGCTCTTTTCTTAATTAAAGAACTAAAAACATGATTGTTGTATGGCGCAGATTCAAGCACAAATATATTGGTGTCAAAATTTTTATGTATGAAAGATATGGTAGCGATAGCATTTTCCTGCCTGATTATGGAATCAAAATACACCGGCATTAAAAATGTAACATCTTTTAAAGTAATCTTCTTCATAAATTTATTTCCTTTATATAGTTAATAATAAGTGATATTCCACAAAACCCATTCAATCCGCTATTCATTTTGAGAAAATCAATGTCGTTTTTTAATCGCATCCACGTTGCCGATGAAGCTATTTTATTAATAAACGGGGTTACATCATATTTTATTTTATCTTCATTATTCACTGAGTCATTGTATAAAATCAACAGAAGCAAAACGCCTGAAATACCTTCTTCAAGAAAAATATTTTTATCTTCAAATTCATTATTCAAGATGTGGGTAACATCAATTTCACGTTTCAACAATTGAATATGTTTTTCCCATGAAGAAAGATTAAATTCTTTTACCGGATACGACATTCCCCATATTAAGTACAATCGGTGAGCATGTGAAACCGGTATTTGAGAAATAACATAATGTGTAATTTCATCTGTCATCTTTCGTATTTTATCCCGAAAAGTATTGATTGTTGACAATAATCCAAGTATATACAAAAAAAATGGGAGTTGATAGCGCAGAGAGAAAGAATATGGTTCTTCCCACAGTTCACTGGAAAATTGAATTATTGAATTCAACAGTTTAAAGATAATATGTTCAAAAATAAAACATCCGTCACTTTTATCTTTTTGACATTGCAGCCGTACATAGCAATAATATAATAACTGTATTTTTATTCGGAAATCAACAGGCAATTGATTGCTTTTAAAGGAAATCATGTTAAAAACAGGAATATCTATTTTTTCAAGCACATCGTTAATATTTCCTTCAACATATCTTCTTTTAATCAGATAGTCTATACCCAGTCCGATTCCCGCCAGCCCGAACGGGATATCTAAGGATATTTTCTCATCAGCTTCCTTACATATAGAATCAAGCAATTGGTCTGCAATAACGTTATATTGTTTTTCTTTTGCAAATATGCTCGCATGGTAAAAATATATACAATAGCCCATTTTCCCGGACATAAGTCCCAAATGCTTAATGTCATTAACTATTGTAGATAAAGTTTTACTTATAACAAGTATCTCATTTTTTAAATTGTCTGATTTATTCATCTCCTGTTATTTATATCTGAACATTTGTCCTATCTCCCGTATATATTCATCACGTTTTTTGTATCCTTCTTTCGTATAAAAACAATAGAAAGCGACACAACCCACATTTGTTTTAGTAAACAGCAATAATTCACAATGTTTATACTTCTCTCTGAAACGTTCGCCTGCTTTAAGTCGAATTTTGTATGTTACGATGGTATCGGCATTAAAATTGTTGTCTAAATAATTTGCAGGCTGGTAATGCATTGTCCGTTTTATGTCTTTCCAGGTAATTTTGGTTAATTTGCGCCACATCTTGGGATATCTATAGCCTTT
>JAIROC010000212.1 GCA_031257735.1 Bacteroidales bacterium
AATTGAATTTGAATACTACTACCGTATTTATCTCTGCTCATACCAACATGGGAATTATACGCCTCAAAGATGAACTGTGGAAACTGCTACAATGAGTTATGGGTTATGAGTTAGGCTGACGCACGAAAATGCCTAATCAACGCCGTCATTGCAGGTCAAGCCCGCAATGACGGCGTTGTTTGGACAGCGTTGATGATTACTTTTTTATACTATATAGACAGGTTCTAATTATATTGTATTTCCATTTTCCATTTTCCATTTTCAATTGTATCATTCACTATTTCTTGTTATAGATTTCTTTAAAAATCGCCACAAATAGGGAATACATTTTCTTAAAAAATATTCTTCCTTTGCACAACATTAAATATTTGCAATAACAGAATATAATTTAACCATATCATAATGAGAAAATGCATTATTATTACACTGATCGGCATATTGATAAGTATGCCTCTTTTCTCCCAGAAGTTCATCTTCACGGAGAACTTTGACAACGATACTATTCGTTTTAGTCCATCCTCTACGACTTCGTGGAAAATCGACAGTAATTTTCAGCTTAGTCCGCCTAACGGAATACGCGGAATTGTCCCCAATAAAAGTGGAGACAGCGTTATTCTAACCTCGCCTGTTTACAATCTGTCGAACTATAGCTATGTCTATCTGCAATTTGATCATATCTGTAAGGTTTCTCCTATGGATATGGTCGCTATTGAATACAGAATAAGTAATCAGACGTGGAAACCTATCCCCGTCTTTAGCTACCTGGGTAATGCTAGCAGCTTCCATACTAACGGGTTTAGCGCCAACAGCTATACGCAATGGTTGGGTAAAGATTCTCTCGCATACCCAAACGCGTCATGGTGGAAACAGGAAGTCTTTGATCTCACCGCAGAGACAAGTAAAAGCGACGGTGTACAATTTCGTTTCGTGATAAAGCGCGGTACAGTCTCAGGGACACAAATTTCTTACGGCTGGCTGTTGGATAATATCGAAGTCGTCGCCTCATCTTATGAGGTTAGACCGCCTTTAGTAACATTTGTTGCTCCTTTCGTTCGGGATACGGTTAACAGTACGGGGACATGGATCATCAACGCTAAAGTGAAAACCATCACCGCCGCAAGAATAGAAAATCCTTACCTGAAATACACCGCTACCTACCTCGGAACAGTACTTGCTGACGATTCCGTTTCGATGACACTGATAAAAGGGGATTCTCTGTGGCAGGCTGTAATACCTCAATTCAGATTCGGAACTAATGTCGTCTATTCCATCACAGGTAGAGACACAACAAATAATTGGGCATCCGATACTTCGGGATACGTTATCAAAAAACCTGTCCACAACTTCGGAGACATCTCTGTTGCCCTGACTTCCATCGATACGCCTATCTATCAGGTCTCGGTGGGAAATATCATAACTCCCGTTACCGTTACCCTGCGCAACAAGGGCGACTCCGTCCTGACTTCTGCTACAATTTATTGGAGCGTCAACGGCGTTGAACAAACTCCTTTTCCTTGGACGGGAAACCTGATGTGGGACTTTGAACAGCAAGTTACTCTCGGTACATATCTCTCCCGAACAGATGATTACGATACTGTTTGCGTATGGATTGTCATGCCAAACGGTATAACAGATAATGTCCTGATAGACGATAGCTTAGCGATTATTGTCTATGGGTGCATGTCTATGCACGGCGTCTATACGGTGGGAGATGGCGAAATTTTTCCAACTATAACAAGCGCTATAACAGCGTTAAGTTTCTGTCCTCCGCAAGGAAACATCGTTATACAAATGAAGAACGGCGTTTATTCAGAAAATGTAAACCTTACTAACAGCAGCGCTTTTATGGGAAAGCATACCTTAACGCTTACCTCTTTGACCGGCGATAAAGACGGCGTTATTATACGTCCTTCATCAGGGATCGGTGTTCGATTGAACGCCTCTAATAATATAAGGATAGAAGATATAACCATAGACGTGGAAAAAGGAACGCATGGAGTATACTTATCAGGAGCCTGTACCAATGTTGTCATTAATCGATGCAATATTTTTGCTAATCCCACCGCTACAACAGGTACGACAATAAATGCTATCGGCATTTATAAGCCCTCGAGTTCGGTACTAAATAATTCCGCACATAATGTTCGTGTAGCAAACTGCTTTGTCAATGGGGGATTTTATGGAATTTATTTTGACTCTTTTAATAAGGACTACAATGACAGCGTCTCTATCGACAGCAATATCGTTATCAATCAAAGCGTATACGGAATTTACTGTCATTTCACAGGATATACAAGCGTATCATATAACCAAATCACCTCCCGTTCTGTCGATATAGGAACAACACATGGAACAACTTGGAGAGGATTAACGCTTGACGACGTTAGAAGCCCAAATAAAACCCCTGTCGTAAATAATAGGATACGTTCCAATAATCCTAAAATAACAAATCAGTTATATGGTATCTATAACCGTTACGTGGACAGTTGTCTGTTTGCGAATAATGAGATATACCTCAATTCTTCCGCTACCACAACTTACGGTATATGGACATCTAATGGAATAGAAGTTGATTACTTCCATAATACGGTTCTCCTTACAGGAAAAGGCGGAGCTACTTTCCGCGCATTACATATAGAGAAACCCTCTACCGCTACTCCCTATTTTTATGTATACAACAAGTTCAAAAATAATATATTTGTCGCCAATGGTGGAACTACTCCTTATGCAATTTATTTACCTTTCACTCCTGACAGTAATTTTCTACATTATTATCAGATAAATTCTAACAATTACTATTCATCCGGTAATTTAGGATATACGGGAGTAAACAGGGCGGATTTGGCGGCATGGAAATCTGTTATTATTTCAGACAGCAATTCGACAAACAAGCTACCTATCTTTTTAGATACCGCTGTCGATTTGAGGATCTCAAACCAAATTCAACTTTATTGTCTCCCCGATACGCTCGTCAGGAATGATATTCGCGATAGCGTCAGAAATACGCCTACACAAATGGGTTGCTACGAATTTGATCTCTTCGATAATAACGGTTCTCTCTCTCAGTTCTCTGGAATGAGAGAAGGTATATTGCAGGGTGTAACTGACAGTCTTAAAATCGTATTCACCAATAACGGCAAAGATACTTTACATTCTGTTAATCTGAGCTGGTCTGTCAATGGAACTACTCAATCCTCAAAAGAATATTTCTTCTCCAAACCACTGTCGTGGATGGAAACCGATACGCTTGATGTCGCTACATTGACCTACCCTTTGGGATATGTAAACGTACAGATATGGATTAACAGTCTTAACGGAGGAACTTTATCGGACGAATTTACACAGGACGATACCGTAAAAAATACTGTTTATATCTGTTCAGGGGCTATATCGGGCGTAATTCCTGTGAGTAATACGAGTAACTATTCCACCATAAACTCTTTGCTGGATCATTTATCTATTTGTGGACTTGGTGGAGACGTTACGATTTTATTAGACAGTGGCGTTTATACAGAGAACTGTGATTTTTCATTTCTGAGCAAAGATACGCTGGGACACAAATTGACCCTTACCTCCAAAAGTGGTAAAGCAGATGACGTTGTTATCAAAACGGTAAAGGGAAATGCTGTTACCTTATCGGATGTACGTAATCTTACAATAAAAAATATCACCTTAGATGCAACGGTAGACACCACTCAAGCCATTCTTTTTACAGGAAGCTGTCAAAATATTCTAATAAAAGACTGTAAACTGCTGGGCAACCTTACCACAAACAAAGCTAAAAACGTACTTGTAAACACTGCGAATACGGGCGTTATGGACAGTATCTTTTTTATTACCAATCTGTTTAACGGGGGATATCAGGCTGTCGTTTTTAAGGGGGGCATCGATACCTCTCTCAACGGTTACGGAACTGTTTTTATCTTTGACAGCAACACTGTCAGCAATCAGTATGCCGCTGGCGTTAATCTCTCTTACCTTGACTCTATCCGTTTTTCTCATAATACAATAACCCCCAGAACAACTACCTCTTCCACATCCATAGCCGCAGAATGGATTGCGCTTACCCTTAGTTATATCAATGGAGATATTATTGGAAACAGGATTTTGGAACGAAATATTGCTATTACAATCGCTCATGGCATGGAGATTTCTTATCATAATTATTATCCTGTCGGACAGGCGCTGGGAAAAGGGCTTATTGCAAATAATGAAATCATTCTCACAGAGGGAGACTATTATCTCGGAATATATGTATGTAAAGGGATGTACATTGAAAATTCAAACTCCGAAATTATACATAACTCCATCTACACGACTGCTGTAAGTGGAGCTTATGGACTTCAAATCTATGGCACGACAAATAATATTTCCGTCACAAATAATAATATCGTCATAAGTGGAACAACTTCTACAACTTCTTATCCCATCTATCTTCCAGCAACATCTCAAAATATATACGATATTGATTATAATAATTTCTATGCGCCGAGTTACATCGCTTATCTCTCAGGAAACGTAACAACAATCGACGCTTGGAAACAAAAAATGCCTACCGATACTCATTCCGTAAGGGTTTTACCTAATTTTATAGACCTCAAGACAGGACTCGAACTGTCAGATAATAATTATCTTTACGGAAACTTAATCCCTTCCGTCAGTAGAGACATCAATGGAATAAGCCGTAAAACGCTTACTCGAATAGGATGTTATGAGGAGAATATCATGAATGCGAATGCGGCTTTAATCGAAATGTCAGCCTTACGAAATGGATTGATTAAAGGTGAAACCGAAACCCTTAAGATAATCGTCCATAACAGGGGAGCATCTTCTATCACTTCTATTAATCTGAGCCTGCTGATTAACGGTACAACAGAAACAAAACATGAATGTTTCTTTACGTCTCCCTTAGCTTGGAAACAGACAGATACCGTTGATTTAACGCTGACTTATATTCCGGGTAATATGACGGTCAAGGTATGGATTAACAGTTTTAATTTGGAAACGCTTTATGATGACAATCCTAAGAACGACACCCTAAGTACTTCTACTTTTGTCTGTCTTGCCCCTGTTACGGACACCATTAGAATCGGAAAAGAAGGCGATTATACTAACATCACCTCCGCGTTACAATCTATTCTAAAATGTGGTTATGGCAACATTACGCTTCTAATTGATAGCGGGCTATATGCGGAAAACTGCGACCTCACCGACATAAACAGATATATGTCTACAAATAAATTAACCATCACCTCCAAAAGCGGTAAGGCATCAGACGTCGTCATCAAGCCCGTCACAGGAGGAAGAATGAAACTCTCTAATACGCGTAATGTCGTCATCAAAAATATCACTCTTGACGCTACTACCGCCACTACATACGGAATAACATTTGCAGGAGACTGTTACAACATTCTGATAAGAGATTGCAGATTTCTGGGAAATCTAACATCTACCAATACTGCAAATATTCTTGTAAACGCATCGACTAACATGAGCGACAGTATATTTTTTATTAGTAATCTGTTCGAAGGCGGTTACAGGGCTATCAATTTTAAAGGTGGCATCGGCACAGGAGAAGGACAGTACGGAACCAATTTTATCTTTGACAGCAATACGCTTACCAAACAATACACTGCAGGAGCCGTTCTCTCCTACCTCGAACTTATCAGCTGTTCTCATAATATCATATCAAGCAGAGCAACTAATGTCAGTTCAACATGGAATGCGCTTGCGATAAATCATAGCAACGGTCCTATTATTGGAAATAAAATCACCAGTCTTAGCGCCTCTATATCTTATCCTATGGGAATGAATATCAGCTGTCATCATTATTTCCCGCTAACAAAAGCAAAGGGAAGAGGGCTCATTGCCAATAATGAAATTACACTTGCAAACTCATATAATTATATGAACTCAAGCGCCGCGATAAGAATAGACAGCGTTAAGTCTTACATTGTACATAATTCTGTTCATGTAATTTCCAATCAGGTAGATGCAGCTTTTTCGATTTTTGGATTACTCATTCCCAAGCTAAACAGCAATGATGTCATTATCAAAAATAATAACATTGTAATAAACGCGACAGCGCCAAATGCAACTTCTTATCCCATTTATTTCGCAGACACAGGCAGCTTGAATTTATATGATATGGATTACAATAATTACTACAGCGCCAATTATGTTGGATATTATCAACAGGGAATAAAATCCTTAACGACATGGAAAAAAACAACCGCTTCTGATATGCACTCGGTAAGTTTAATGCCAAATTATATTGATTTCTCAACAGGATTAAAGTTTTTGGATAATGATTTGTTTCATTGTGATTTAATTCCTGACGTAAATAAAGATATAAACGGGATAAACAGATATGCGCGCACTGTCATGGGATGTTATGAAGAGGATATAATCGACATCAATACGACCTTAACTGATATTTTAGGGTTAGATAAGATAGCGGTTTCGACGGGACAAAATGAGCAGATACAAGTTGTCTTTACAAATAAAGGTCATACAACCGTCCATACTGCCAAGTTGAAATGGTCGATCAACGGTCAATTACAGTCAGAAAAATACCATACCTTCACTCCTCCACTTTCGACATTTTATAGCGATACCATCGACTTAGACATACTGTCTTACATTGACGGAGAGATGAATATCAAAATATGGATTGAACAATTGGATGGAGGAGCGCTCATTGATGGAGACAGTCAAAATGATACGGTTATGGCTACTGTCTTTGGCTGTAACAGTATGATTACAAATATTCTTCAGGTAGGCGTCAGCAATATCCATAAGACCATAAATGAAGCAATAACGGCAGTAGCCCGTTGTGGGGTTGGGGATATTACAATTATGTTGGATGGTGGTTTATATGAGGAGAACTGTAATTTTTCCATATTGGACAAATATCTTGCTACAAATACCTTAACGATAACTTCAAAAACGGGAAATGCTACTGACGTTATCATCAAGTCGAGTTCGGAAGCGGCTATTGTTTTGTCAAATACCCGTAATATTGTTCTGAAAAAGATTACGATAGACGTTCGTTCAACAAATAATCCCTGTATTCTCTTTGCTGGCACGTGTACGAATATTTTAGTTAGAGATTGCCGATTGCTGGCAGACACATCCACAACAAATATTTTAAGCGCTCCTGTCTACAAGGGAGCAAAAACGGGAATTGTCGACAGTATCTTTTTTATCGGTAACCTGTTAGACGGCGGATATGCTGGATTTTATTTCATTGGAGGGGGCGATTATCCTTCCGAATGGGGGAGCCATGTCATCTTTGACAGTAATATAATAAGTAATACCTATTACTATGGGATTTATACGGAGTATACGGATTTTATTAGCTGTCTGCGTAACAGTATAACGAGCAGAAGAACAAACACAGGCTTAGACTGGTACGGCATACAGATAAATAACAGTAAAATTTCTCTTATCGGTAACAGCATTATCCAGCGAAGCAACGCTATTACAAAACCTTATGGCATCTATTCATCTATGCATAATTTCAATTATCAGGATATACCTGTCTGTAACAGGGCAATGATTGCCAATAATGAAATCATTCTCAATACAACGATTACGACGTCAAATACTTATTCAGGAATATATGCGACAAACACAAGGGCGGAATTTATTAATAATTCTGTTTATTTCTCAGGGACAGGAGCTGCTCGTGGAATTTATATCGACAATGCCAAGACAACAAAAAATGATTTAATCATTCAAAACAATAATATTATTACGCAAACGACATATACATCACAGCCTTTGCAATTCAGCGATACGGGAAATATAAGTCTATATAATATTGATTATAACAATTATGGCACATCAACCTATATAGGATATTATGGGAAATCAATTAAATCCATGTTAGATTGGCAGGATGTAATTCCTTCTGACAGGCATTCGGTAAAGATACTTCCCACTTTCGAAGACAGCAATATCACTAAGCTCGCGCTATCATCCTTTACAGGACTTGCCTGTCCCTTATACGCTGGCGTTACAAAAGATATTCATGGCATCAGCAGGACTGCAACTACTTCTATGGGAGCCTATCATGGCGTTGGAGATTATCCATTGACTTTAAATCTCGCCATGAAAAAGATTATCTGCGATACTATTGTTAGCTATTCGCAAAAAATTTCCGTAAGTATTGAAATAGAGAATGAAGGAACAAATATTCTTATTGATAGCGCTGTTTTCGGGTGGAGTATCAATGATGAAATACAGCCTTCCTTCAGATGGATAGCAGGAAGTCGGCTGGGAATTAGAGAAAAGGCGGAAGTAACTGTCGGTATTTTAGATCCTTCACAAAGAACAAATGTATTCAATATAGTTGTATGGGTAGAAGAAGTGAACGGAGTGACAGACACAGTAACCTCCAACAATACAGTTAAATCAACAGTCAGGGTACTGTTTACAGGAAGCAATTTACATACGGTTGCTGTGGAGCAGTTAGTTCCAGTTGGACAGTTATGTACGGCAGATTCTACATCGCTTAAAGTAAGACTGCAAAATTCCGGTACATTATCGCATGACTTTTCTCTCAATCCTGTAACTTTCCATGTTCGTGTAACAACACCAGATACATTTAAACTTGATAAAGTCATTTCGTCAGGTGAATTAAAGTCAGGCGAGACGGTTATCATCGAGCTGACGGATAATTTTCCCATCGTTGCTGCTGGCGAATACGATATAAATGTATGGATAGACAGCCTAAGTAATATTCTTTATGATGATACCCTGATGCATTATTTTATTTCGGGTAAATTCAGTTTACCGGTGGATGAGTATTTCGATAATAATTTTCCTGTGGAATTTAACCAGCAAAGCAATAATTTGCTTTATCAGTGGCAGATCATACCGGAAGGTATTGATGGGGACAGTGTTGTTGCGCCACAGTTTGGAGATGGGATGCTATCATTTAGAGGTGATTTGGGAAGTATGTCAACATTATCTACGAGACAGTTGGATTTAAGTCGTACGGAGCAGCCATCGTTATCGTTCTGGTATTTTCACGATACAATTCCCAATGAAGACTATACAGATGTCCGTATTACAGTAGACGGTGGTACAACTTACACAACACTTTTCTCTCTCGAAAAATACAATTCTGTATATGGTTGGAAACAATACAGTACCGATTTACCGATATTTGCGGTCAATCAATGCGTTATCATTGCTTTCGAGGCTATGGAGAAGACACGCAGTACAGATATTACCCAATACATTGACAGAATATTTATTACGGCGAAACAGGACATAGCTGTGACAGATATTTTTGCGTCGTCATATAGCATCTGTGATCTCGAAGAAAAAAAGTTGAATGTGGTACTAAGCAACCTTACTGATCCGATTTTGAATTACGATTCGATGATAGTAACGTTGGAAATAATAGAAACAGGACAGATTTTCACCGATACGCTGATAACAGGTATTTTATTGCAGGGGGGGGCTGATACTGTAACGATTGCAAATGGAATTGATCTACAGAAGGGGACGTATACCTTAAAGGCTTATTTTTCATCTGTTTTTGATGTAGACAGAAACAATGATACGCTAATAAGGAGTATAATCATCAATCCCGATATCAGTATATCTCTTGAGCAGGTTTCAGGTGGAAATAGCAACTGTCTTGCGGCGGGAATAGATATTTTTCCACGGGTGAATATTACAAATACGGGTAATATGGAATTGTATAATATTGCATTGACATTACAGATAGATACAGGAACGGGTGGAACATCTGACTACGTAACGCTTAAAGATACTTATAGAAATGTAATACCTGTCAATGGCAGTATTGTTTATGATTTTAAAAATCCTTATCAAGTTCCATGGAAAGCGGATTACTATTTGCGAATTACGGCATATCTTGCTTGTGACAGTTCATTAGTAAATACGGTTAATGAGACATTGGAATGTGCCGACACTAAGGATTTACAGATTGTAAGCATAGATAATCTGACAGATTCGGATGATAAAGCAGAAAGTTCTGTTCAGTTGCGGGTAAGTTTACATAATCGTAGTGATTATTACCTGTACAATGATGTAAGGATAAATGTATTAGTAGAAAATTCTCAGGGAATTGCAACGACAAAGTTTGATGAAATAATAGGATCAATAGGAACGCTATCTACGGTAAGTCATGAGTTTACTAATTCTTATACTGTTCCCAACGACACGGTATATTATCTTACGGTATACATAGACAGTAATGATATTTATCAGTATAACGATACCATAAAAGTCAAACGAGCTACGAATTACACGAATATAAACACAACAGAGAGGTTTCGTTTCACTGTTAATCAGAACATACCCAATCCAGCGGATGATCATACCCATATCGATTACAGTATTCCAGAATCAGGAGAAGTATTGTTATACGTTCACAGCATTAGTGGACAGTTATTATATTCGCAGCATATAGATGCCAAACGTGGAAATAACAGTATTGAATTACGTACAGATAGATTTTCATCAGGGATATATTTTTATTCGATGGAATACAGAGGACAAAAACAGATAAAACAATTAATCATTATGTAAGGGCAAGGTTTGCTTGCTTCTACATAAACATTATAGAGACGATATGTGCATATTACCGTAAAATATATTTTTATTACATACGGTTATGCACATTTCATCCCTACGGAACTTTTTATAATACGTCATTGCAATCGCAGCGAAGCAATACATAACAAAAATGCGTATTCGGATGATGATCTATTCAAGAAAAATTGTTCAAAAAGAGATTATCATAGTAACAAGCTCAAAAAAAAATTCCCAAATAATAAATTGCGTCGACGCAACATCTACTTTTTTCTTCCGGGAAGAAAATGCGTTCACGCATTTTCTATTTTCAGCTTCAAAATAGAAAATGCGTTGACGCAACATCTGTTTTTTTCTTCCGGGAAGAAAATGCGTCGACGCATTTTCTATTTTCAGCTTCAAAATAGAAAATGCGTTCACGCAATGTCTACTTTTTTCTTCCGGGAAGAAAATGCGTTCACGCAATGTCAATTTTGAACTCCTGTGGGCAAATTGTTATTGTAACAATCTATAGAAAAATTGTCCGTAGGGAGAGTGTTATTGTAATAATCTATAGAAAAAAGTTTCTTTTGTTAGGGATTAGCTCCGCTGCTCTTGGCGCTTCGCTGCGCTCGCAATCCCTTGCCCTAAAACGCGGTGTTGGATGGGATTAGCTCCGCTGCTCTTACGGGTGCGGGTCAAGCCCGCAATGACGACATTATACCGTCCAAACAACGCCTCCTTCGCAATGATGACGCTGATTAAGCGGTTTCGTGCGTCAGCCTAATTCCTAATTCATAATTCATAATTATACTTTAAAGACAGACACTAATTAAATTTTATTCAGAAGCGTTGCTTTCTCCTGATTTATGAATGGTTATATTTGAATATGTCAGTTTTGAGGCGTCAATATCCGCGCTGCCTGAGGTTGATAGTTTTACATTGTTTGCTTTTCCACTTATATCAATATCCGCACCTCCTGAAGCCTGTGCCTTGAGATTTTCTGAAACGGTTAATTTAATATTCAAGTCGCTTCCTCCATCTGCCGCCAGATTACAGGAGTTTGTTTGAAGGTTTTTTATTTTGCAATCCGCTCCGCCTGACGTCAATACATTCGTATTTCCCTTTACTGTTAGATTATTTATACTGCCATCTGCGCCACCCGACATCACTATTTTGACATCATCGCCTACAGTCAGATTATCTATCTTGCTGTCTGCACCACCTGATATTGATATGTTAACGTTTTTGGCTACTGTCAGATTAATTATGTTTACGTCAGATGCTCCCGATACGTTTAATTGAAAAGACCCTTCGCATTTCAAGTTATCTACATAAAAATCAGAACTCCCTGAAGCATATACTTTATTAAGCGATGGCGCTGAAACATATACTTTTGATACGACAGTTTCGGTTATTTCCCACTTACCTTCTTTCCATTCGACAACAAGAGTTTCGTCTTTCACTTCGGTAATAATCTTATCGACATATTTTTTGTCCGTTTCTACTACAATGCTATACGTATCGTCTTGAGTAAAATAAATGTCAATATTTGCTTTTGTAATTATTCTTTGAAAAGGGGCTGTTTCTCTGTTTTCCTTGACCACTGTTTGTGCCATGCAAGAAACAGCAGTACAGAATAAAAATGCGTAAGCATACACGAATGGCTTTAGATTGCCTTTTTTTATAATTCTACATTTCATGGTATTACATTTTATATTTAATATTAATTCAGTCATTGTTTCTAATCTTTTATTTTCTCTTCGGCATCCATAAATTTCTTTCCTTATTGCTATGTATTTTTCCCTGTTGCCGTAAATTTTTTCCGCATATCGGTGAAAATGATAAGCAAAAGCGTATTGACCCGAATTTAACTGTCGCAAATCAAAGTTCAGGTTTTGAGGTTTTACTCCTGCTTTGGCAATAGAAATATCAGAGAATATTCTGAAATGGTCTATCTTGTTTGGGTCTTCCTTAAATTCTCTTTGAGATGATTTTAAAATTGTTGCCATGTATTTATACCTAAAATTAAAAATGGATTATTCTGTTTTCGTTTGTATCAATTGATTATCCATGTTCCGTTCATTATTTGAATTGACTTAAAACGATTTTATCAAACATGGCGTCGCTCAAACACCTTTTCAAGAGCAGGAGTGGTTTTGCGAAAAAACCTTTAGCATATCTGGCTTTAGGATTTCGTGTTTCGATAATTTTCCGAATCAGTTGGGCGATAATAATAGGTTTTGGCAATTTATTTTCCAGAGATACGATTGATGAGACTTTCTTTGCAAAAGGAGCATATATCGTATCTTTAGACGCAGTGAGCATGTTTGTGTTAGCAATTCCTGCCCATTCGGATTGTATTCCTCCCGGTTCAAGCAAAACTACATTAATTCCAAACTGTTTCACCTCCATACGCAGGCTGTCGCTCAATCCTTCTAAGGCGAACTTACTTGCATAATACCAGCCACCCATAGGAGTTGCCATTTTTCCGCCAATGGATGAAATGTTGATTATCTTTCCACTCTTTTGCCTGCGCATGTAAGGTAATACCTGTTGCGTCATGCGCGCTAATCCAAACAAATTGACTTCCATTTGCTTTTTGGCGTTCTCAATGCTCACATCTTCCACCGATCCATATTCGCCATAGCCGGCATTATTGACTAAGACATCTATCCGTCCTTCATTTTTTATAACTTCGTTTATTGCATTGATAACCGAAATTTCATCGGTTATATCCAAGACTAACGTCTTGACATTTTGCGATTCGAGTTCTTTCAATTTGTCCACTCGTCTCGCCATTCCATAAACGGTATAATTGCATTTTGCTAAAAACAAAGCTGTTTCCCTTCCAATTCCCGAAGAAGCGCCTGTGATTAAAACTACTTTTTTCTCCATATTTTTTTATTTGAAATGTGTAGTGCAAAATTAGCAATTATCTCGGTGCAAAGGTAGCATAAAATTCTTAATGGAACTCCGTACGGAGTTCTACAACGAATTTAATCACTTTCTCTATTGATATGAATGCACTAACGAGCAATGAGAAGCCCCGAAGCAAAGCGGAGAGTAGCGTCGCTACGCTCCTTACAATAAAGCCCGTTAATCCTATATTCCTATCTTCACACCCAAAAACACCATTCGTGGAAATGACGGACCATACACGTATGCCGCATCCTTCATTTGTCCTGCGTCAAGGTCTTTTTGGAAACTGTCGAAAATATTCTTTACACCACCGTTCAGTTCAAGTTCCGTCGTTTTACTCAGATGAAAATGATAAGACAATTTCATACCCAAATCAAAGAAATGGGGTGTATATTTTTCCATATCTATTTCGTTGAGCGTATGTTTGACAAGCATAGTACCCGTGTAATTTCCAAAAATAGAGACCATAAAATCATGCGTTATATTCACATTAGATGTAAAATATCCATAACTGTTTGGCGCACGAAACATCTTTCGCTGTGGCTCTAACATCTCTGACCAGCGTTCAGGTTTCGTATAACGACTTTGTTGAAAGGTATATCCTATCTGCATATCAAATCGTTTTGAAAGACTTAATTTTGCTTCCACGTTTATTCCTCCGACAATTGCACCTGAAGCGTTACGACGCGTGTAAATAATGTTACCCTGTGGGTCTTCGCCTGTTTTTTCCAAAGCAAACACATCGTTAAGCAAAGTACAAAAACCCTCTACCAAAAGATTTGTTTGTACTTTTTCAAAATGGCGATATAAGTCCACCGAAGCGCTTATGCTGTGAGAATATTCTGGCTTCAAGTCGGGTGAAAGTTGTATCAATCCCAATGTTCCGCCTACTGCTTCAATATGCAAATCTTCGTTATAGGCTTGCGGTGCGCGGTATCCGCTGGAATAACTTGCCCGAAAATTCAACATTGGATTTGGACTGTAACGTAATGTTCCACGTGGACTTAATACAGCTTTATTCATCAGACTGTGTTTGTCTAAACGGACGCCAATTAGTATTCCTGCCTGTTTTGTTTTCCACTCGTTTTGAAAAAATCCACCTGCTATATGTGTTGTTTGTGTGATGTTTCGGTTCAGGTTCGCATAAATGTCGCATAAATCGTTATAATTGTACTCAAATCCCACTGTCAATTCGGCTGGCATGAAAAACAATCGCTTGAAACTGTATGTGTACTGCGCTCCTGAAACAAAAGTTTTATCGATTGTGTTTCCGTAGTTATTTGAATGGCGTTCTGCTGCAAAATAACTATCGCGTCCTATGTATTGAGCAGAAGTATATAAGTTGAAGCGATGTTTATCATCGGGGCTGAACAGGTTGAAATGTAATCCACCACCATCAATTCGGTGATTAAGATATTCAGCGATGTCAGCTTCGTGCGGTGGATTGTCAAAATTGTTTCCACCTCGCCGTACTTCGTGAATATGGTGATATTCTGCTGTTAGTCGCGAAAAAGGACTTGTACAATAATATCCGCGAAAACCTGCAGTTTCGGAATTTATTTGTGGAATATCTGAAAATCCGTCCTTGTTACGGTCATAGTGTTTGCGGTTCTTTACCATACCGAAAAGATAAATGCCTGTCTTATGGTCATCCGAGACAAAAGCGCCGTTAAGCGAAGTATTTATATCAGGAGCGCCATTGTTGAGAATGTTGGTGGTGTTGGATAAGGTAATGGTATTGCGTAAAGGTTCTTTGGTGATAATATTTACCACACCGCCAATGGCATTCGACCCAAATAACGCAGAACCGCCTCCCCGTATGACTTCCACTCGCTCAATCATGGCAACAGGTAATTGTTCTAAACCATATACCGCCGCCAACGAACTGAATATTGGACGACTGTCAAGCAATATTTGCGAATATTGACCTTCCAGACCGTTGATGCGCAATTGCGTTGTGCCACAGTTGCCGCAATTGGTTTCCACACGTAAACCCGGTTGAAAACTCATGGTCTCGGACATATTGCTGCAAGCTACTGCATCGAAAACTTTACTTGAGAGGACGTTTACAATAACTCCCGCTTCCTTTTTATTGGTTTCGTTACGGGTTGCCGATACGACGACTTCATCTAATGACAACGATTCTTCTTCCAATACAAAATTAATTTCCAAGGTACGGTGTGGTTCTATAGTGATTTTTTGTTCACTCGTCTTATATCCCACGCACGACGCTACAATAATAAATTCTCCCACCGGTAAATCTTTCAGGAAATAGTGTCCTGTGGCGTCGGTGGCGATGCCTATTGTTGTCCCTTTCAGGGAAATGGTCACGTAAGGAAGATGTTCTTTTGTATGTGTCTCTACCACGTGTCCGTTAATGTTGGCGTCTGTCTTCTGACAATAAACTACCGACGCCGAAATGATTGAAAAGAATACAATCAGTATTCTAAAATATATTGACTTCATTACTATCTTAATAAATAAATTAATAAATAGATGGCATAATCCATCCTGTTGTTAAACAATATGAAAAATAAATCTAAATCTGCAAAATACATGCAGATGAAAACAAAAATGAAACGGCATTGAGCTAACAATTCCGAAACATTAATTACATCTTACAGGATAGCATTATAAGGGGGGAGCGCGCAGGGCATAAGGACGTATTTGGGGTTGTTTGTCAAAAAAAGTCTGGAAGATTTTCAGAGTAATTATTCTACAGGAAAAAATATGTACAAACCCGACAAACGTTGCACCTAATGTCACAAAATAAGAAAGGAGAGCAATAGAGATGAGTTGTGTAGCAGTATGAGTGTGTTCGGGGTTATAGGGAGTACCTTTGTAGGGATGCGAATGCGTAACAAGTTGCCCATTTACAATATGTGAATGGGTAAAACAAGTAATGCTTACCATGTAGCCGCAAAAAACTACAAGTAAAAAAACCGCAAGTAAACATTTTTTGTTATATATCATCTTATTCATACAATCCGCAATCTCTTTTGATATTGAGTCCTATTTAATTTATCGTACACGCTTTTAATTCTGTTCCCGTGATTGTTCTCATTTAACCACTATCATCCTTTTTTTATCGAGTGCAAAAGTAGCAAAAAATCTATTACAAACTCAAATTGAAAATTAAAAATGATATCCGCTGCTCTTACGGGTGCGGGTCAAGCCTGCAATGACGTGCTTATGCCGTCCAAACAATGACGGCATTGGGGTTGCTCCGATAAATCCAATGATTTTACATTTGTTCTTTAGACAGAAAACATTTAATAATTCAAAATCCATTTTCTGATATATACTTTTCCCTCATGATTTTTCGCAAAGAAATTTTATGTCTGTGTGTCTTTCGAAAATTTTATGTACTTTTGCACTTCAAAATCTAAAAAGATAAATAATATAATTATGGTAGAAAAATTTGGTAAGACATGGTGGGGAGCACATTGGTTGCGTTCACTTGAGAACGTGGATTATGATAATCGTTTGCCTCGAGGGGCTTCTTATGCTCGTGACGGTCACGTGAAAAGTATTAAAATTAACGGAAACCAAATCGTTGCCAAAGTTTCAGGCAGTCGTGCAACGCCGTACAAGGTAGTGATTATCGTGCCGCCGTTTTTTGAGGAACGAACTGAACAACTGATGACAAAAATCATCGAACGCCCTGCTCTTATTTCCAAATTACTAAATCGAGAACTTGATCCTGCCATTTTACAAATTGCTGAAGAGTTGGGATTGAAAGTGTTTCCGAGACAGTGGACAGATTTCAAGATGCAATGTTCTTGTCCTGATTGGGCAGTGCCATGTAAACATTTGGCTTCGGTCATTTACATGTTAAGCCGTGAAATTGATAACGACCCATTTATGGTTTTCAACATTCATAACGTAAACTTGCTTGACGAATTAAAAAAACGCGACGTTTTTATCGCCGACCAAAAAGATACAGAAATTCCATTGCTCAAAACACAGTGGAAAACAAAAAAGACAAAATCGCAAACTATTCCCGAAGAAGCAGTTTATAAACGAGTAAATTTTTCTCAACTACAAAATATTTCGGAAGCTCTCATACAGTTGTTGCCCGATGCTCCTCCATTTTATCCTTACGGTAATTTTCGGAACAAATATGCGGAACAACTCACTCGTGTAAACAAAGATGCCGATCGTATCCTTTCCAATCATCTGAATGTTCATACCGTTTTTCCTCTATCGGATGATGCACAAAAAATAAACAACCGAACAACTTTAACATTAATCATCAATAATGATAACCAAACGGAAATTGCTGGTGAAAATCATACTATCCATTCTTTGAATGCCTTAGTTGCCGCTCTCTTTGACTTAAATCCAGATCATTTGCTTGATGTACAACCATCCGTTGCCGCGTTTCATAAAATACTGATGGCTTCTCTGCATCTGACAGCAAACGGAATGATCATTCCACAAATCGTACAGTTGGAGAATAAGCAATTCATTATCCGCTGGCTGGCTTCTCTGTTGGACAACCGCGTGAAAGCATTGGTAGAAAAACTGTCGGCTATTTTTCCCGATGGACTATTGTTAGCAAAGACGATAGAAAGGAAAAAAGAAAAAATCTTGCCTGTTGAAAATCAAATTACAGAACTTTTATCGCTCTTTATCGGACAAATAGTTACACGTTTGTCCAAATCGACAGAGGACTTGTTTGAAAAGCTATTTTTTAAAGATGACGCTCACGCCTTTTCATCTGTTGCCGAAAGCGCTTTAAGCGGAGGTATAAAAGTCTGGTTAAACCGCTATTACCTGACTGCTGAAATCTATAAACCCGTTATCACTGTTTCGGAACTACCAGACGAACAATTCGATATACAAATAAGTATAGAAGATACTACAAACAGTGAACAACTACCCGTCCCCTTAGAAAACATATTGAAACAAAAACAATACGAAAAACAGCGATACAAAATATTGCAAAGCGTTTCATTGCTTACGCCTTTCATTCGCGGTTTAGATACACACATTAATTTAGGTGGAAATACTCCCATTCATTTCTCCAACAACGAATTTGCTCCCTTTCTGATAGATATACTTCCCGCTATTCGCTTGCTCGACATTAAAATCATGTTGCCAAAAGCCCTACAAGAGTTGTTGCGTCCCAGACTATCGGTCAAATTGAAAAAAGCTCAGGAAAGAGAAGGATTTCTTCGTATCGGTGATTTGCTTTCATTTGATTGGCAAGTGGCTATTGGTAGTCATGTTATTTCGTCTGACGAATTTAATAAACTGCTGAAAACCGCTTCACGACTTTTCAAATTCAAGGAAAATTATATTTACGTGAGTGATACGGATATTGAAAAATTGCACAAGGCTTTTACAAATACTAAACCGCTAACATCTTACCAATTATTACAAACCGCTTTAGCAGAAGAATACGAGGGAGCGCCTGTTTTGCTCACGAATGAAGTCAGGGAATTGATACATAAACTGACCGACAACACAGATATTCCTTTGCCGCAAGGTTTGAACGCCCAACTCCGCCCTTATCAACAACGCGGTTTTTCGTGGATGTATCGTAACAGTCGTATCGGCTTTGGCAGTATCATTGCCGACGACATGGGGCTTGGGAAAACTTTGCAGGTGATTTCTATCTTGCTGAAATTTAAAGAAGAAAACACCATTAATAAAAAATACAAAGCATTGGTAGTAGTTCCTACAGGATTGTTAACCAATTGGCAGGCTGAAATTACCAAATTTGCGCCCTCTCTTTCCTCTCACGTTTTTCATGGAACAGCACGTGACTTGAAACACTTCGACGCGGACATAATGCTGACCACTTACGGCGTACTTCGTAGCGATTTCGACTTGCTCAAGAAACAAAAATGGCAGGTGATGATTATTGATGAAGCGCAAAATATTAAAAATCACGAAGCGGCGCAATCAAAAGCTACAAAAAGCATTCCGGCAAACGTCCGTATTGCCATGAGCGGAACACCTGTCGAAAACAGACTTACGGAATTTTGGTCTATCATGGATTATACGAATAAAGGCTATTTAGGCAACATTAAAACATTTAAAGAAGACTACGCCAATCCCATTCAAGTGTTTAACGACGAACAAATCACAGCTAAATTCCGAAAGATTACCGCTCCTTTTATGATGCGACGCATGAAATCTGACAAAACAATTATTTCTGACTTGCCTGACAAAATCGAACAAAATCAGTTTGCTCTGCTTACCAAACATCAAGCGGCTTTGTATCAAAAAACCACGTTAGCAGCAATGGAAGAAATCGAAGGTTGCAACGAAAACAATCCCCAAGCTCTTTTCAAACGGAAAGGGCTAATCTTGCAACTGATACTCGCCTTAAAGCAAATTTGCAATCATCCAACGCAATTTCTGAAAAATGGACAATTCGACGCTTCTCTCTCAGGAAAAACAGAATTACTGTTTGAATTGATAGACAGCATGACCCAAAGCGGAGAAAAAGTATTGATATTTACACAATTCAAAGAAATGGGAGACTTACTAAGCCGTTTTATTTTCGAACGTTTCGGCGAAAAACCGCTATTTTATCATGGTGGATGTAACCTTAAACAACGGGAAAAGATGATTGACAAATTTCAACATAATCGTGCCGACAAACTGTTTATTCTTTCTCTCAAAGCTGCGGGTACGGGTTTAAATCTAACTGCTGCTTCGCATGTTATTCATTATGACCTCTGGTGGAATCCAGCAGTAGAAAATCAAGCCACCGACCGCGCTTACCGTATCGGTCAAAAGAAAAACGTAATGGTACATCGTATGATTTGTAAAAATACTTTTGAAGAACGTATCGACGAAATAATACAACGAAAAAAACATCTCGCCGAAATGACCGTCTCCACAGGCGAAAATTGGATAGGAAAACTTAGTAACAAAGAATTGAAAGAAATATTTGGGTAAATGAGTTATGGGTTATGAGTTATGACATGGTTTAAAGACAAGTGTCATCCCTGCGGGACATATAGCTAATATTAGTACGGATTAAAACAACCCGTAAGAACAGCGGAGCTAATCCCTAACAATCAATGCGTTTTTGGGTAGGGATTAGCTCTGCTGCTCTTACGGGCGCTTCGCTACGTTCGCAATGACGCCGTTGTTTAGACACTTTTGTGCGTTTTCACACAGCCTCCAAAGACCATTTGGCCGAACGTCCAAAGAGGCTGTGTGAAAACACACAAAAGCGTCCAAACAACGCCGTCATTGCGAGCGTAGCGAAGCAATCTCTAACCAAAAACGCATTGATTGTTAGGGATTGCCACGTCGCTGCGCTCCTCGCAATGACGACCTCTATTGTTGCGAAAATACTTTTCACACAGCCTCTAAAGACCATTTGTCCGAACGGGTTATGAGTTATCTCTGTCAAACTAATATAACTCATAACCCATAACTCATAACTCAATTGATGCAATTTTTGTAGGAGTTTATTTTTCCAAACAGAGATGAGAGGCGTAAATAGATCACTCCAAAAATAGCTTCTCTAAGTATTCCTTTACTCATTTTGGAAGTTCCTTCTGTTCTGTCGGTAAAGATAATGGGGACTTCCTGCAACTTAAATCCAAGTTTCCAGGCTACATATTTCATTTCTATTTGAAAGCCATATCCAATGTGTTTGATTTTATTAAAGTTGATAGTCTCTAACACTTTTCGTCTGTAACAGACAAATCCAGCGGTATTATCCCGAACAGGGATGCGTAATATCGTACGCACGTATGCAGAACCGTAATAGGACATCAAAATACGAGACATGGGCCAATGAACAACATTTACGCCATTACAATAACGAGAACCAACGACAAGGTCTGCTTGCTGTTCAATAGCGGCATGATATAGCCGTATCAAATCATTGGGATTGTGCGAAAAGTCTGCATCCATTTCAAAAATAAAATCATATCCGTGCTCAAGACACCATTTAAAGCCGTGTATATAGGCTGTTCCCAATCCCAATTTACCTTTTCGTTCTTCCAAAAACAATTTACCTTCAAATTCAGATGTCAGTTTCTTTACAATTGCAGCTGTTCCGTCCGGAGAACCGTCATCTATAATAAGAATATGGAATAAATCCTGTAAATTAAAAACATAACGAATAATTTTTTCTATATTCTCTTTTTCATTGTATGTTGGAATAATAACTATTTTCTTGTCCATATTATTTACTTTGTGTTGATTTACATATATTTTTTTAGCTCAATAAAGAGGGATGCAAATTTACAGATAATTTGTTTATGAAGCAGTAAAAACACTGTTTTTTTTACGATAAGCATCTACTGAAACATTCCAAGTGATTGATTTTTTTTAAGTTGATTTTTCCATTAAAAAAAATATTGCTTATCGACCGACCCGTATCATTTTTTTGTGTACATTTGCAGCCAAAATTTAATAAAATACTTTACTAATTAAAATTATATTATATGTTTAAGAACCATCCTAAAGGATTACTAGTACTCGCCTTGACAAATATGGGCGAACGATTTGGCTACTACACAATGTTAGCGATATTAACGCTATACATGCAGGCTAAATTTGGGTTATCATCTGCTACTACAAGTTTGATTTATGGAACTTTTCTGGGGTTAGTCTATTTTCTTCCATTACTTGGTGGACTTTTTGCCGACAAATTGATTGGATATGGAAAGACGATACTGTTGGGAATAGCCGTAATGTTTGCGGGATATTTGTTGTTGGCGCTTCCAAGTGAAGCCAATGCAACAGGTAAAGCGATGATGTTTATAGCCTTGTTTCTTATTTGCATGGGAACAGGTTTTTTCAAAGGAAATTTGCAAGCGTTGGTGGGAAACTTATATGAGTCCGACCTTTTTAAAGGGAAGCGTGATATTGCATTTTCAATATTTTATATGTTCATTAATATTGGAGCGTTTTTTGCGCCTAGCGTGGCAAACAGTATTAATAACACCTTCCTGGCAAAAGAAAATTTCACTTACGATGCTTACATTGCTAAAAGTTATGTAGGACTAAATGATGAAGTTGTTGATGAAAAGACCTTCTCCTTACAGGCTTTATATGGAAAAACATTTGCAAACGACAAAGAAAAAGATGCAATAATCAAAGAAGCTAAGAAAAAAGCAGGCGTTATCTTTGAAAAAGACCGTAAAGACTTTTTGTTCCGTCTGAAAGCAGCTGGACTAAATCAATTAACCTTATCGGGTAAACTTACAGATAAGTCTTTGCAGGTAACAAAAGAAGATTATCAATTGCTTGATAGTCGTCGTCCTGAAGATACAATGGCGGTCAGTAAATTGAAAGAACGCATCAATGCAATCCCAATGACCGATGCAACATTATATGGCAGTCCGGATGACCCAGATGCTTTCCCTATTAATTTCGGTAAATATTATGTTAATAGCGCTTTGAGTAAATCCTATAATTTAGCGTTTGGCGTTGCTTGTATCAGTTTGGTTATATCATTACTGATATTCCTTTTGTTTAGGTCTACGTGGAAAGCGGCAGATAAAACACATAAACAACAATTAAAAAGTAATGAGAATGTGGTAGTGCTTTCTAAAAAACAAGTACGTGAACGGATTATTGCTTTATTATTAGTGTTTTTTGTTGTGATCTTCTTTTGGATGTCATTCCATCAAAATGGACTTTGTATGACATTCTTTGCGCGTGATTATACAGCAAGTCAAATAACCCCTGCACATAATATGATATTCTCTTTATTGGGATTGTTACCGTTAGTAGCTGTACTCTATGGAATATATATGGCAACGATGGGATTATTCGGAGCAAAACGTAAGCCGATACTGGGATGTATTATTGCTTTAATCGGATTGGCTGGCTTTGTTCTTTACTATTTGACAAGCGTAAAAATGACTTCAGGCGCAATTACAATTACGCCACAAATATTCCAGCAATTCAATCCGCTGTTTATTGTATTACTTACGCCCGTATCGGTAGCTTTATTTGCTTATCTTGCTAAACGAAAAAAAGAACCGTCAGCGCCGCGTAAAATTGGATTCGGTATGTTGATTGCAGCTGTTGGCTTTATTGTACTGCTGATTGCTTCGCTGGGACTTCCAGCTCCTTCCGATATAGAAGGTATTTCCAACATATTGGTTTCCCCTAACTGGTTAATTGGAACTTATCTGGTGTTAACACTGGCAGAATTATTCTTAAGCCCTATGGGACTTGCTTTTGTTGCTAAAGTATCTCCTCCTCAATACAAAGGTATGATGCAGGGGGGATGGTTAGCGGCTACTGCCATTGGTAATCTATTGGTTGGCGTAATGGGTATGTTTTGGGATAAACTGCCACTGTATGCTTTCTGGGGAGTATTGATAATTTGTTGCGTACTCTCGGCTATGTTTATTTTCTCTATTATAAAACGCTTGGAAACAGCTACAGAAAGCTAAAAGCACGAAAGTGCAAAAACACGAAAGCTCGAAAGCACGAAGGCATTGAAATTTGCTTTCGTGCTTTTCTGTTTTTACAATCAAATATATCACGACAGCGTGAACAAGTAGACAAAATCTCCTGTAATATTTATTAGCGTTGAAAAAAATATTATCTTTGCATCCATTTTACCTTTGCAGAAAAAATAAAATATCATTACATCATGAAGAAAAAGTTACCCATAGGAATACAGTCCTTTAGTAAATTACGGAGAGAAGACTGTTTGTATGTAGACAAAACAGAAGATATTTATAGAATGATTTCAACGGGAGGAGGTATTTATTTTCTATCTCGTCCTCGTCGTTTTGGAAAATCTTTACTTATAAGTACGCTGGATGAATTGTTTCGTGGACAAAAAGAATTGTTTGAAGGACTATATATATACGATAAATGGGATTGGACGCAACAACATCCCGTTATAAGGTTAGATTTCGGTTCAATAGCTAACCATACTACTGAAGCATTAATCAATTCATTATCCGACTTTGTAAGAGAAATGGCTACTAAATATGGTGTTGTTATTGAAAAGCTCGAATTACCCGACAAATTTGCAGAGTTAATCAAAAAAATAGCTCAATCTACCGGAAAACAGGTCGTTATTCTTATTGACGAATACGACAAACCTATTATCGACCATCTGTCAAATCATGAAGTATTAAATACAAACAAACAAACACTCCATAGTTTTTATTCTGTGTTGAAAGCTGCAGACAAAAATATTCGATTTCTTCTTTTGACAGGCGTCTCCAAATTTTCTGGACTGTCGGTTTTCTCAGCATTGAATAATCCAAACGATATTACATTAAATTGGAAATACGCTTCAATATGTGGTTATACACAGGAAGAACTGGAAAAATATTTTACCGATTATCTTGATGAAGTCGCAGATTACGGAAATATAAGCAGGGATGAGTTACTGAATAAAATCAAATTCTGGTATAATGGTTATTCTTGGGATGGCAAAACATCAGTATATAATCCCTTTTCAACCTTGTCATTTCTTGATAACAAAAGATTTGGTAACTATTGGTTTCGTACAGGAACGCCAACTTTTCTCATTGAAATACTCAAAAGGCGTAATCAAATAAAATCTGTACTAGTTCCTGTTACAGTCGGAATGAATGCTTTTGAAAGCTATGACCCTGTTAATATTGGTGAACTTCCACTGCTGTTTCAAACAGGTTATCTGACAATAAAACATATAGAACAACCCTTTGAATATACCCAATTTACACTCGGAATACCTAACCAGGAAGTCAAGGAAGCCTTTTTGGAATATCTGCTAAATGCTTACAGCTATTATCCTACAGAACAAATACAACCCTTAACCTTCAATATGCAACAACAAATCCATAACGGAGACATCTCTGGCTTGGAACAAAATTTACAGCTCCTGTTAGCCCATATCCCAAATAACCTGCATATACAAAAGGAAGCATACTATCATTCATTATTCTTACTGCTGATGAAAGTACTTGGGTTCGATATACAAGGAGAAATATCTACAAATGTGGGACGAATTGATGCCGTATGGCGGCAAACACAACTCACTGTCGTTGCTGAAATCAAATATCACTTTCGGAAAAATATTGACACGCTGTTGAATGATGCTATATCACAAATTCATGACCGTAAATATTACGAACCCTATCTTGATCAAAAAGTAATGCTTATGGCAATTGCTTTTACAGGGAAAAAAGTAAAATGTATGCTGGAAAGAGTGAATTAATTTGTATTTTCGTGTGAAAAGTGAAAGACAGGGATACCTGACCTCTACTGTTTTCCTGACTTTCTATAGAACTTCATCCGGGTAAGGGTTATGTTACAGAAAAAGTGTTATCTTTGCACGTCTCAAATTGGATATAATAAAATAATTTATGAGTAAAACGATTATGAAAAGTATGGTTACACCAAATAAAAAGTTATTTTTGCTGGATGGCATGGCGCTTGTTTTCAGAGCTTATTATGCCTTGAATAAAAACCCACGCCTCAATAGTAAAGGAATGAATACATCAGCAGTTCTCGGCTTCACTAATTCGCTGTATGAAATCTTAAAGGATGAAAAACCTACCCATATAGGTGTCGCATTTGACAGCCATGGTCCAACAGTGAGACATGTGGATTTTGCGGATTATAAAGCTAATCGCGATAATACCCCAGAAGATATTCTTATCAGTATTCCTTATATAAAGGATATTCTTGATGCTTTTGGCATTCCCGTTTTGGAATTGTTAGGCTACGAAGCAGATGATATCATTGGCACACTGGCAAAGAAAGCAGACGCAGAAGGATTTACTGTCTTCATGATGACTACCGATAAAGATTATGGACAACTTGTCTCCGAAAATATCTTTATCTATAAGCCCGCTCACATGGGGAATACTCACTCCATCCTCGGCGAAAAAGAAGTATGTGAAAAATATGGTATACGAAATCCTGAACAATTGATCGATATCTTAGGGCTGTGGGGTGATTCCGTAGATAATATTCCCGGAGTGAAAGGGGTAGGAGAGGTAAGCGCTAAAAAACTCATAGCAGAGTTTAACAGCATTGAAAATCTAATCAACAACCTCGATAAAGTGAAAAATGAAAAGCTGAGAGAAAAAATACAATTGGGTATTGAAGATGCTTTGATTTCAAAAAAGTTAGCAACAATTATTTTGGACGTTCCCATCGCTTTCGACGAAACTGAACTCGTTACGAAAAGCCCTCAAACAACGAAATTGAAAGCTATTTTTGAGGAATTGGAATTTAAATCCTTATCAAATCGCATTCTTTTCCATATTAACTCGACACAGACAGAGCATAATGTGCAAAAGGGTGATACATATACCTTAGATCTCTTTTCCGCTTTGGATGAAACTCCCCAAAAACAGGAAAAAACACAGGAACAGGAACAAGAGCAAGACCCCCAAATAACATACAACTCCATACATACGACAGAAAAAAATTATACTTTGATCTCTACAATGGAAGATGTAAAAGCCTTGGCAAACAAACTCAATCAGTCTACGGCTTTTTGCTTCGATACAGAAACGGATGGATTAGACCCCTTGCAATGCAGACTTGTAGGGCTGGCAATTGCCCTGCAGCCCCAAGAAGCATTTTATATTCAATTTCCGCTTCAAAAGGAAGAAACTAAACATTGGCTTGACATACTCGCCCCGACTTTTGCGGATGACAAAATAAGGAAAATTGCCCAAAACCTTAAATTCGATATGCGGGTGTTGGCTTTGTATGGAATTGAAATAAAGGGTGAAATCTTTGATACTATGTTGGCGCACTATATTATCGAACCTGAAATGCGTCATAATTTGGATGTGATGGCGAAATCTTACCTGAATTACAATATGATTTCTTATAGCGAGCTTGTCGGAAAGAATAAGACAATCCTCCAAGTCCCGCAGACACTTGTCGTTGATTATGCCTGTGAGGACGCTGATATAACCTTACAGTTGAAAGAACTTTTCTCAAAGAAAATACATACAGAACAACTGAACGACCTCTTTACGAAAATCGAAATGCCCCTTGTCTATGTGCTTGCTCACATGGAAACTGCTGGCGTTAATTTGAATACAGATTTCCTGAGGGAATATTCCCTTACCTTACAAAAACAAATCGACACTGTACAGGAAGAAATATTTGAAATGGCTGGTGAGAAATTTAATATTTCTTCCCCTAAACAGTTAGGAACAATTCTGTTCCAGAAATTACGAATTATCGAAAATGCAAAACTCACTAAATCAAAACAATTTCAAACAGGGGAAGAAGTTTTGCAAAAATTAGAACAAAAGCATCCTATCGCAAAAAAAATATTAGACTATAGGGGATTGTCCAAACTTAAATCGACATACGTCGATATATTTCCTAACCTCGTAAATCCCCTTACGAAACGGGTGCATACGCAATTTAATCAAGCCATTACAGCAACAGGACGCTTAAGTTCAAGTAATCCCAATCTCCAAAATATTCCCGTGAGGGATGAAGAAGGTCGCAAAATTCGTGAAGCATTTATTCCTGCCGACGATAATCATGTTCTGTTGGCAGCAGATTATTCACAGATTGAGCTGCGTTTAGCCGCCGCTTTTAGCGAAGATGAAAGTATGTTAAATGCTTTCTTCAACGGGGACGATATTCATGCCGCTACTGCCGCAAATATCTATAACGTTCCCATAGAAGATGTTACCCGTGACATGAGACGAAATGCCAAAACCGTTAATTTCGGGATACTTTACGGCATCTCTTCTTTCGGTTTGTCGGAACGTTTAAACATTCCCCGTAAGGAAGCCTCCCTGCTCATTAAACAATACATGGAGAAATATCCTAAAATTCAAAGCTATATCAATCATCAAATACAGTTCGCACGTCAAAATGGATACGTGGAAACTTTAATGAAACGTCGTCGATACTTGAGAAATATTAACTCCGCTAACAGTAATCTCCGCAGTTTCGATGAAAGAAATGCCATCAACGCTCCTATACAGGGGTCTGCTGCAGATATGATAAAGTGCGCGATGATCGCTATTTTCCAACAAATGAAAAAGAGAAACTTGAAATCTGCCATGATATTGCAAGTCCATGACGAATTGGTCTTTGACGTTCCCAAACAGGAACTGGAAGAAATGAAAGACATCGTTCAATACAATATGACTAATGCTGTAACTCTTACCGTTCCCTTAGTTATCGACATGAAAGCTGGAAATAATTGGAGAGAAGCTCACTGACATAAATCATGACGAAAATTAATCCTTCCATTTTTCTTTTCTCGGCCTGGTATCCTACGGAATTTGAGCCCCTGTCGGGTAACTTTGTCCACAATCACGCCAAAGCCATCGCAAAACGAACCCAAATAACGGTCATTCATCCTTACGAAGACTTGAGCTGTAAACAAAAGCTGCCTCTTGTTCTACAGGAAGATATAAAGGATAATCTTGT
The DNA here is from genome assembly GCA_031257735.1 of Bacteroidales bacterium. GTDB lineage: Bacteria > Bacteroidota > Bacteroidia > Bacteroidales > WCHB1-69 > JAIROC01. The sequence continues at coordinate 28,843 of JAIROC010000212.1, forward strand.
TGAAATTCGTATCCGTTATAAGGGAATTAAAATGAAAAATAGCATCGGAAAGATTTTGCGGTTTATACGCACGCAAAGGGCTTACAGAGAAGGTATTTTATTTGCAATACACAAATACGGATTGCCCGACATCACACATGTAAACATCTTGACAAGAGCAGCATTACCCGCGCTCAAACTGAAATGGAAATACGATATTCCTTTTATCATCACCGAACATTGGAGCCGATATTTGCCTGAGAATAATGACTTCAAAGGGGGGCTTCGCAAAAAATTTACGCGATATGCCGTCCGAAAAGCAAAAGCAGTTACAACCGTATCTGAGCAGCTAAAACAGGCAATGCTAAGTCATTGTCTTTATAATCCTTATTATTATGTTGTACCCAATGCTATAGATGATGTATTATTTTGTCCTTGTCCTGTTGAGAAGCAGAAAAAGTCTATTCTTCATATTTCCAACTTGGAAGACAAAATAAAAAATATCTCTGGCATCTTACGCACCATTCAGCGATTGTCTCTTTTACGCAGCGATTTTGAATTGACAGTGATAGGAAATGAACAGTATCTGGATTTTGCCAGACGTCTTGCCGACAACTTGCAGATACTTGATAAATACGTTTTTTTCAAGGAAGAAATCCCCAATGAACAGTTGCCGTATTATTATAATTATTCGGATTTCCATTTGCTGTTCAGCAATTTTGAAACTCAGGGACTTGTTTTGATTGAGAGTTTTGCCTGCGGTAAACCTGTGGTTGCTACGCGAACAGGCGGGATACCCGATGTCGTCAATGAAAATAATGGACTCTTGGTTGCGCCTAATGATGAAGATGGACTTTTGACGGCAATCTCTTATATGCTGGATAACCATCAACACTATCATTCAAAACTCATTCGGGATTATGCCGTAGAGAATTTTGGGGAGAGCAGGGTAGGGGAGTTATTTTTATCTATTTATCGACAAATTTATTAGGCAATTAAACGCAAAATATATGATCAGGAATATTATCGGAACGTTAGGTACAAGAATTATTCATGTTTTGTTGTCATTGGTTATCATTATGGTCAATACCAATACGTTTGGTTCTGCGGGTGTTGGGATAATCGGATTGTTTGTTTTAAACATCACCATTCTCCAGCTTATCTCTTCCTTTGTAGGGGGTCCTTCCTTGGTATACATGTTGCCACGTTGTGATAAGTTTCAATTGATGTTTCTTTCCTATCTGTTTGTTATTTTGTCGATTGGGGCGGGGAGCTTTGTCATTTATTTATTGGGATTTGTATCTGCGGAATATGTCTGGCATTTATATTTAAGTTCCTTTTTTCTTGCGTTATTCTCTGTTAATTCGCTGTATTTGTTATCGCAGGAAAATATCAGGTTATATAATATTTTCATTTTATTCCAGATAGTAATTCAGTTGTTGATATTGGTTATATTACTGTTTATATGCGGGATAACCGATGTTTCGGCGTATATGTATTCCTACGGAATATCTTATATATTGTCCTTTATTGGTAGTTTGTATTGTGTATTGAAGGAGGTGAAGTACAGTGGTTTTGACAAGATGTTTTATTTATTTGGGAAGATGTTCCGATACGGTTTTCTGATACAGATTGCCAATTTTTCCCAACTGTTAAATTATCGTATGAGTTATTATGTGATTAAATTCATTGTGGGCGCTAAGCCCTTAGGTTTATTTGACTTGGGGACAAAATTATCAGAAGCTATTTGGATACTCCCCAGAAGTATAGCTACTGTACAGTACACGCGGCTTGCGAACTGTGGAAATGATAAAGTGTACGCAAAAAAGATTACTTTAGCTTTTCTCAAGATGACCTTTGTTTTTGCTGTGATAGCGATAATCATATTATTTTTTATTCCTGCACAATGGTTAGGGTGGATTTTCGGAGACGAATTTATCGATTCAAAAAAGATAATTTATGCGCTCGGAATAGGAATTATTGTTCTCTCTTGCAACATGATACTTGCGCATTATTTTTCAGGCTTTGGAAATTATAAAATAAACACAATCGCGTCGACGATAGGATTGCTCGTTACGGGCGGGTTATGTTTACCGTTAATTTTCTGGTTTGACAGTTTTTCTTCTTTAGATTTAATTTTCATAATGGGATTGATAACAAGTTTTTCGTACTGCAGCAGTTTTATTTACACGATGATATGTTTTGTACGGGATACTAATTTGAAATTTAAAGAATTGTGGATAAATCAACAGGACATTCTCCTTGTCAAAAGTGAGTTGAAAAAACAAATTGAAAACTATAGAAAAAACAAATAATTGATAGTAAACAGTCTCCGTTGATATGTTGAATAATAGTGTTTTTCCGTTGTCTTCGTTCGGACGAGGTTCTACCTCGTTCGGATTATCCTTGCAGGTTCTACCTGCTCCGTTGCCCGTAGGGCGTCCATATCAATAGAAAACAGCATCTTCTTTTTCTACAACTCCGTTAGTAGTTGCATTCTTACGACATTTATTCCCGAATAAAAAACGTTTTTTATTGATATGTAAGCCCATACGGGAAACAAAAAAACATTTCACCGCAGAAAACATTTTCCATCCGTTACCGGATAGCGTATGAATGCAACCCCGTATGCTTCAGCTTATAGAGCAGGCATAGCCTGCTTGGATAGAGTGGACGAGGTAGAACCTCGTCCGAACGAAGAGCCAAGACTTCCTGACGATGGCTGAAAGCCATAAATCATTAGCACAGGGCAACACGCCCTGTGGAATGGATGATACCCATCCCTCTCCAGCCCTGAAAGGGCGTAATCCATTTTTTTCAAATATCATTTCATCATATAATTGATTACGCCCTTTTAGGGCTTAGTTTTTAGGGATTTACGTTACACAGGGCGTTACCCTGTGCTAATGATTTCGGGCTTTCAGCCCTCCGTTGCCTTCATTCGGACGAGGTTCTACCTCGTCCGAATTATCCTTGCAGGTTCTACCTGCTCAGTTGCCTTCGTTCGGACGAGGTTCTACCTCATTCGGATTATCCTTGCAGGTTCTACCTGCTCCGTTGCCCGTAGGGCGTCCATATCAATAGAAAACAGCATCTTCTTTTTCTACAACCCCGTTAGTAGTTGCATTCTTACGACATTTATTCCCGAATGAAAAACGTTTTTTATTGATATGTAAGCCTATACGGGCAACAAAAAAACATTTCACCGCAGAAAACATTTTCCATCCGTTACCGAATAGCGTATGGATGCAACTTCGTATGCTTCAGCTTATAGAGCAGGCATAGCCTGCTTGGATAGAGTGGACGAGGTAGAACCTCGTCCGAACGAAGAGCCAAGACTTCCTGACGATGGCTGAAAG
>JAIROC010000298.1 GCA_031257735.1 Bacteroidales bacterium
AAGCGGTTTATATAATATGGTAGTATTGGACAGGGATAATACTTATTATGGTTTTGTTTCGCGTGCCAATCTGTTTTCGAAATACAGGGAGATTGTAGAGGAGATTTCGGAAGATTAAAGGAAGAAGGTGATAATGAAAAATAACTTTTTCGCTTACTTGTATCTTTTTTTCTTTCCCGTAATCATTTTCGCTCAACATGATACGGAAAAAAGAGAAAAGATGATCATTGCTTCTTACCATTCATTTATTCCGCAATTATCCCGATACATTGAAGCGAAAGCGCTAGATAACATTGATTGCAGGATAATAAGTGTTGATACATTGGACGATTTCAACGCTGTCAAGGACAAAATAGACAGACAGTATACTGATTTTACTGCTGATTATCTTCTTTTGGTTGGTGATTTTGAACACATACCTGCTTTTATCATGGAAGAAGGATTATCAGATATGCACTATACCTTCAAAGATGAAAACGATATTGTTCCACGCATGATAGTTGGGCGATTTTCGGTCGAAACAGCACAGGATTTGCAAACCATGATAGACAGAAGTCTTATACGTAAACCTTTTTCTGGACATTTTATTGGCATTGCTTCCGATAAGGCATCGGAACTTACGGGTAAAAAAGATTACGAACAAGTACGATTAACAGGGAAGTTGTTACAGAGTAAGGGATTTACTTCTATTGGGGAGTTTTTCGACGGTTCGCAATTAGGTTTGGATGAAGATGGAAATCCTGTTTATACGGATGTCATTTCGGTATTGCAGAGGGGCGTTAGCTGGTTGAATTACGCAGGATATGGTTCATACGAAGGATGGAATACCAGTGGTTTTGAAAACAAACATCTTGACAGTTTAGTGGATAATGTAGAATTGCCTGTTATTATTGGGGCGTCCTGTCTCGGTGGACACTTTGCCCATAGAGAATGTTTTGCCGAGAAATGGTTACGCGCTACAAAGAACGGAAATCCGACAGGAGCTACAGCTGTAATTATGTCTTCATCATTAGCTGATTGGGATGCAACTTTATCCGCCATGATTCTAATGAACCAAAACATGCCTGACAGGAATACTAATTGTCGACTTGGACGTCTTTACCTGCAAGGATATAATCATATCATTAACGACTTGCAACGATTTAAGGAAGCGTGTTGTTGGGTTTTGTTTGGGGATCCAAGTCTTTGGATATATTCTTTTTCCAACAGTACGATAAAGCAAATAACGCCATCCACTATGCTTGCTAACGTCTACCCTAATCCTGCATCTTCCTTTCTGCACATCATTCCGAACGGGACAGTTAGATTATATGACATTGCAGGAAAATTACTTCTCGAAACCTGTTTTCTCGATAAAAATAACACCTTAGACATAACAACATTTTCATCAGGGATATATTTTCTTTCCATACAAAACAGTAATGAGGTCATCACACATAAATTAATAATTAGAGTTTGTCCATAAAGTATAAAAAAGTAATCACCAACGCCGTCCAAACGACGTCGTCATTGCGGGTCAAGTCCGCAATGACGACGTTATGTCGACTTTATAGACAGACTCTAATTATGGGGTTTATATATAAACAAAAATTAAACAATTGCTCTGACAATAAACGTTAAAAATATTTATAAAAAAACATTGAGAATATATTATGAAATCATTATTAGTTATTTCGTTTATATTGTTATTTACAACAATGATACAAGTTCAGGAATTAAAACTTGTCAAATTGATATTGTCGCGAATAAAACTTGTCATTGACTGAAAGTCCCGCAAGGACATATAGCTAATATTAGCGCTGATTAAAACAACTATTAAAATCGCGACAATCCATTCTGTGCCAAGTCAGGAGTTCTAAAATTCAAGGTATCCAAGAGGGATTAATATAGCAAATTAAAGCGCTTCTTTTCCATAAGACTGTCTATTAGGAAGCTATATGGAGTTATATTGTATGTTGGACAAGATATAAAACTTCATTTGTTTGCGAAAGTAATGAAGTGAAAACACAAAGTGTTTCTTTTTCTATATGACATGAAATATTTTTTTTCTGTTTGAATGCAGATAATTCAAATTTTTTCTGTACATTTGCAACATCAAACTAAAATAGTAGTATCATGTTCGCTAATAGAAAATCATCTAATAGAATACAGTTTTTTGGAACTCTTTGGTTGATAGAAGAAAATATACAAAAGAAAAAATAAAATAAATAAGATAAGACAATGATAGAAAAAGCGCTTTTTTTAGATATTGATGGTGTTTTACAACCGTGTAGTTCGCAGGAAAGATTTAAACATATTAACGAGATGGATAGTCTTTATAAAGAATTGTTTGATAAATACGGTATTGACTATTCCATCTATTTTAAATACGATGTAGCAGCAGTCTATTATGACTGGGACAAAGAATCATTGCAGGAATTGCGAAGGATTTTGGATACAACAGGAGCAAAGATCGTTATTTCCAGCGATTGGAGACAGAGCAAGCCGATTAGTTGTTTGCAAAATTTCTTTCGTATTTATGATATGGCGGATTATGTAGTGGATTATACGCCCGACTTTGATTATGAGACTTGTAAAAAGTTTAAGGAGAGCGAAGAATATAAAGGAATATACGAATGTCGCTGTATTGAAATTTTGGAATACGTGAAAATGCATCCCGAAATAAAAAGATGGGTTGCTTTGGATGATTTATACTTGGATCGTTATTTAAAAGATAATGCCGTCGTTACTTCGACCTATAAATTAGTCAAAGTAGACGCCGATAAATGTATTGAAATATTAGGTGTTTCCGATTAAATAGGAAACGTATTTATTAAATAACAAAATTATGTCTACAATTAGAAAATTACCTATAGGAATACAGGACTTTGAAGATTTACGTACAAATAATTATTTGTATATAGACAAAACTGCGTACCTGTATCAGCTAGTAACGATGGGAAAACCTTATTTTCTTGGGCGTCCACGTCGTTTTGGAAAAAGTCTTTTTCTTTCCACACTCAAATCCTATTTTCTGGGAAAGAAAGAATTGTTTGAAGGATTAGCAATTAATGAATGGGAAAAGGATTGGTTAGAATATCCGGTGATTTATATAGATATGAGTGTGGGTCTTATTACGGATAAAAGTTCGCTACTAAGAAGACTTGATGTTGTTTTGTCTGGTTTTGAAAATAAATGGGGACGAACTACAGAAGATACAGATGTCGCCACTCGATTTGAGGCAGTTATTCGTCAAGCATGTGAACAAACAGGTCGTAAAGTTGTGGTTTTAGTAGACGAATACGACAAGCCATTGTTAGGAACAATGGAAGATATTAATATCAACAAAGACATACGCGATACGCTAAAAGGTTTTTATGGCATACTCAAAAGCGCAGATGCCTATTTGCGTTTTGTTTTTCTTACAGGAGTGACTAAATTCTCGAAAGTAAGTGTCTTCAGCGACTTAAATCATTTAGTAGATGTTAGTATGGACAAAAAGTATGCTGGGATATGCGGTATTTCAGAAACAGAAATAATCACATATTTTCAACCTGAAATTACAGCATTATCTAATGAACTCGGTAAAACATACGATGAAACACTTGCCGAATTGAAAAAGCGCTATGATGGCTATCATTTTTGCAGAAATACCGAGGGCATATACAATCCTTTCAGTCTGTTGAATACATTTGACAAAAAGGAATTTAAAGATTATTGGTTTGAAACGGGTAC
>JAIROC010000339.1 GCA_031257735.1 Bacteroidales bacterium
AAAATACTCAAAAACAAAAAAAACTGAAAAAAAATATAACGTAACTCCGAAACTCAACGCGGAAAAAAGAACCTTACACGAAAAAAACTCTCGTGAATATCTAAATCTCCAGAAAAAAATAGAATGGGAAAATAGACAGTTACGATACAATTAGCGGATCCCATTGTAATGGAAAACGCAATTTTACTTAATGAGTATGAATTTATTGTAATTAAAAAAAGTATATTAAATAGCATTAAAGAAATTCTAGCTTCGACAGATGTTAAAGACAAAGAAATGACTCTAAATAATTTTTTAAAAATAAAAAATAGTGAAGTATTAAATAATATTGTTATAGTCGTTAAAGCAACGGATATAAAAGATCGTAAAACTATGTTTGAAACATTTTTAAAAGAATATTTTGAGGCGGAGAAACTTTTAAAGGAACACACTGATTCTAAAAAAGATGTTTTGGGGTATAGCGTTTGGACAGATTTTTACTATGATAAGTTACGAAATAAATGTAATAATATCGGTAAGAAAGAATTTTTAACAATATGTTTAAAAGAAGCAAAACCTTTGTTTATGGGATGTAGTATTAAAAAGATTCAGGATATTCTGGAAATTTATAAAGCTAAACAAAAAGATAGTGTAGGGTTGCCGGAACCTTATCGTTTATGTAGTGATATTGAATATGTATTTACAAATGACGTAATAAAATATGCGGTATTATTGGACGAGAAGGCAATATTTTTTATTTTACAAACAAAATTAGAGGAGATTTTAAGTATTGTCGATAAACTAAACGATAATATATTAAAAGATAAAACATTTCGCTTCCTTTTTAATATTGCAAAATTGGAAGATAAATATGGAAGAGATAAATATCATAATGAAGAATTATTTAATACTCTTATTTCTTTTTTGAAACCGATTCAGAAACCTGATGCTGTGCATATTTTAACGTATTTGCTATCGTGTAATAGTTCAACCGATGGGAATATTTTAATCTTGTCTGATTCCTCTTCTGAAATAATATCGCTACAAATATCTATAGACACAAAACAAAAAACGGTATCGGCAATATTAGAATTATGTCCGCCGAAGGATGTTATAAACACATCGCAATTAAAATCTTTTCGGATACTTGATAATAATGCTTTTGATTTTCAATCAACAGAAAAAAATTTGATCTTAATCAAAAATTCGCCGTTGATATTCTCAATGCAGTCATTATCAATAACGGATGTTGCATCCGTTTCCAGGGGAATTCTGAAAAAAAAGATATTATGATTTCAGACAAATGTTCTAAAAATATTAAGCATAGTTATGATTTTTTAAAACATATTGGACAAATATTAACACAGAATTAGTAAAATTTTCTTACTGGTTTGTTTTGGAAACTTGGAAAAAATTACTAATTCAATTTACACTAAAATTCAAATTTTATGTCAAATTGGTATTATTACGACAATAATGGACAAAAACAGGGACCCGTTAATGTTGCGCAACTCAAAGTATTATCGTTACGTGGTATTATTACGCCTGATACGTTTATTGAGAATGCGAGCGGACATTCCCGAATGGCGGGTACTGTTAGTGGTCTCGATTTTTCATCACGCTCTTCAGCTATACCCGTTCCCCCTTCAGTACCGCCGAATCCGCCAACTCTACCTAATTCTCCTAGTGTACCATTACAACACAAAGAAAATTCTCGGACGAACGATGTTCCATTTACTGATTTTAAAACAAAGCCTTCTTTAAAATGGTTTTTTGATTTACAATTCAATTTATGTTACTTTTTTTGCGTTTGCAAAAGGATGTATCCAAATTATTTATGCTTTATTTCTTGTGGCTTGCATTCTTTACCTGTTTGTTGGTCCCATTGTACAATCTGCTCCAGGTTGGTACGCATATCGTTTTTATTGGGCTACTATGGCAGAGTATAAAGGTTCGGAGATGTTTCAAAAAAGTCGCTTAAAAGATTATGAAAACCAACAAGAAGATATTGAAAATAAATTAAAACAAGTGTCGGGGCAGGACAAATTAAAATTTGAAGATGAACTGGAAACAACAGAAAATGAAATAGCAAAAATTCAATTAAAAATTATGGAAATTCAAAGCGACATCACCCAACATATGCTATATAAACCATCATTTTTCTGGTTACTTTTTATGACATCACTAACTACGATATGTACTTGGATACTGACTATTCTATCATTATTTATTATGCGTTTATCGTGTGAATTTGCTATTTTTATGTTAAGTTGGTGGGTTGATACACGACAGGCTGCACAGTATATTATTACGAATAATCAGTACACCGCAAAATGATTTATTATGTTTAATTTTTCATAATATAATTTTGTTGGAATTTTCAGTTTTATGTTTTGTATTTTTAATCAAATATTATAAAGGACGAATAATTTTGTCTTGATTATAAAAAGTTAGTTGGACTGAAACGGCTAGTAGTATAATAACTTTTCAAAGGTATTTTGTGTTTTATGGCAAATTGTTTTGATTTAATTTCAGTCGAATTTTACT
>JAIROC010000378.1 GCA_031257735.1 Bacteroidales bacterium
GCCCAGCAAAAAGAATCCGGTTGGGAAAACGCGACAACACTTGCAAGATTAACCTGGAATTTACGCAATCAAAAAGGTTCACTTTACGCAACACCGGAAGAGATGGCAAGTTTCAAAGATACGAAACGCCGTATTGCAATTTTAATTGCTGATTTATTTTACGAAAGTGAACAACATCAGAAAGCCTTGTTGATTTACCAACGACTCGAAAATCGGGAACTTGGTACGCTTTCAAAAAATGAAATGGCGTATGTGATGCTGGCAGTATTCTCATGCTTTTGTTGGAATAAAGATATAAATGAAATTAAATATATAGAATCACGGTCAAAACTTTTTAAAGGAACACCAAGCGAATCAAGGGCAATAATAGGATACGCTAATAGAATTAGTGTGGAAAACGATCAGAAATATATCTTTAAAGCGTTACAATGTTATTTATTACTCTCCGAACATTCGCCTATTATATCTTACAAAGAAGCATCTTCTTTTATGGTAGGAAAAATTTATGAACGTCTTGGAGAAAATGCTAAATACCAACAGAATTTAACACTTGCTTTAGAATATTTTCAAAAGGCTAGTAAGTATTATCATGAAATTCTCTTAAATCAAAAATCAGAATTTTATCGTAATACGATTGAAACGAATATAAAGATATTAAACAGAAAAATCAACGACATCCAGAAATAATATAACTATTGTATTTACAATATTTGTACTTTTCCTAAAAAATAAGGCAAAAGTACTATGTTTTTACCCACTTTTTACGAGAAAGTAAAGGATTATTATTTGATTCGATCAAATTAAAAAAATTTGAAGGATACGTAAATTTTCCAACATTATTTTTGGAAAAGGACAGATAATATTTAACAAAATGAGGAGATAAAATGTTGCGAATATTTTTAAGTACTATATTTTTTGTTTGTTTTCTAAATATTATGTTACCACGAGGTATGGCTCAAGTAATTGGTCATGATCAACCTTATACAAGTGCTGAACTTGGTAATTCAAGTGTTCAAGATGCTGGGTTTGAGCGGCATTTGAATATTTCAATTTATGATGACTCTGTTTTCAAAGAAGCTTATTGTGCAGGAGATCCTGGTAGTCAATGGGGGGTTGAAAGCGGATATAAAGGACAACGTAATGTTCACTTTATGGGAATTCAATTTGCCAATATCAAAGCAAAAGAATATTATCCAAATTTCTTTGGAATAGCTGGATGGAATGGTACAGGGGGCGGAACTAATAATGATTATCGTTGGGTTGTCGACACTATCTATGAAGTGGTATGTAATGGAAAATGTCACGGAGAACATAATGTTGAAGTGACAATTGGTTATGATCTGACGAACGACCCAGATGGCATAAAAGACCTTTTTGGTGAACTATTGCATAAAGATTGCCCTTGTGAAAATGACCATACAGTTGATTGGTCACAGGTTAATTGGAATCAAGAAGGAACTTATAATGTCAAATGTAATCATCCTGATAAATGTCCAAAACTTGGAACAGTAAAAGTTGTTGATATTGATTTTGAAATCAAGTTAGTTCCCAATGACCGTAATTTTCCAACCAGAAGTTATTCTCGGCTTGGATTACAGGAATCTGGTCATATAGAGGTTATTCCTAAAGGAAATGATACTCCTGTCAAATCAGAATATACTGCAATCGTTGATCCAGGTGGGACTCATTTACAAATAGATGCTAGTGGAGATAGCGTTTGGAATATTCCAGCCCACCCTAATGCTGTTTGGATATACGATTTTAATGCAACATTTGATTCAGGAGTAGCAAAAATTAAAGTTACTAGAACTCGTAATGGTGTGTCGAAAGTAAAGACTTATACTGTTAGTATAATTCAACCGAATGATATTAATTATTCAAAAGATACAAGTTATGGAGATCAAAAAAATTTCAACACCAATTCCACGCTTTGGTGTCGAAGGAAGAGCGAATTTATTCATTCTTCCCAATGATGTATCATTTTCTGCCCTTTCTATTGGTGAACACTCGGGAAGATATTCTACGTCAGGTTGTTTTTATCAGGACATACTTGAGAATCCCAATTATGCGTTGCACCGAGTAGGTGCCCCTATTCCTCTTATTGCACCAACAACTGGTGAAGGAACTCCTAATCATCCTAATTACCGAGATACAATAAGAGCACAAACATCTCATAGCGGAGCAGGTATCGTATCTATTAAAATTCCAACATATTACGTAAGTCAATCTCAAAATACACCTAAAAAAACTTTTGCAACAGTATCATTTGAGGGAGTTATTTCTACTAATGGATTTATTCGAACAATAATCGTGACAAAACAAAATGCACAATTTACTGCAGTAGAAAAAATTCAACCTTGATTTTTTAAAAACATATTTTTCTCTATTAAATAGATTGTATTTATACCATAATAAATTAAGAACGCTTGTAGATAAATATTACACTTTTAATAGTGATCGCATATGTTACCCCAAATTACCCTTTTAGAATGAAGTAAGGTATGAAACATGGGAAGTAAAGAGATTCATAAATTCTTGGCTTCACAATTGTCACAAAAATTTCAATTTTATGGTAATGTGTATTATAATTCCACATGTTGCGGGAATTATGTTTATTATTAATTTTGATAATTTATTTGCAAATGTTCTTAATAATTACTAACAAAATAATTATGGAGTTAAATTTTGAAAATGACAAGATTATTTATTTTTTTGTACTGTGTATTTGGAGTGGTAATTAATGTAATACCGGAAGAAGTATCTACATCGAATACTTCTTCGTTGTCTCATGTGTTTGCAGAGTTAAGAGAGGAACAAGAATTTCAGTCATTTGTTCGAGATCATTGGGAAAAAATAAATTCAGCGGTAAAAAGCAACAATGTTTCTTCCTTCTTAAAAGAATTGGATTTTTATGATAAAGAATTATTAAATCAATATCCTGATCAATATATTGAATGTATGTATTCATGTATTACTTCCCCCTCAATCGACAAAAAATTTTTAAGTAATAAGAATGTTGCAGAAAAAATCCAAAACTATTTTAATAAAATATTGGAGACCAATACTGTTAATGTTTATGATTTATCTGTCAAACTAGATATTTTTCTCATGTTTCGATTAACAGTACCGCAGGAAATACTTGAAAATGAAGCGGAATTTTCAAAATTAAGAAAAAAATATGTTTCAAAAATTTTACAATTATATTGGGAAATAGTCACTGGAATTGATCCTAACTGGGACGACAAGGCAGAACTGGAAAAAATTGAGCCGCTAAGAAATGAAGGTTATGATTCTTTCGATAGTTTTCTACAATGGAAAGTAGAAAGGAAAAAAATTTATGATAAATTCAGGGATCAACTTTTACGAATGAAATATATTGATAACACGCTGGAATATCAAAAAAAGGTTAAAGTGGCTCTATTGTTCCATTATCTCCTTCCACCTAATAATATTGATGAATTGGTCGAATTATTAAAAAAGTATAAAGTTAGCGAGGAGATGACAAGATCAATACTTGATGCTTATGAAAAAACAATCAACGACGATCAAGTGAAAGAACGAGCGCGTAGTTTTATTTTGCATAGTCGTTTTCAATAATGTATTTTGAAGACAGTCAAATTGAAATTGGAGGAAAAAATAATTCACATTCAGTACATAGCAAAGATTATTACTGAACTTTTGTAATTTCCATAACTATTCGTATTAAAGGGATTATAACAAAATTTATTTTATTTTTTTATTTTAATACAATGACTTCAAAAATTAAATTATTCATCATACCGGTATTTATCCTTTTTTTTATGTTTATAGAAAAAGGTGTAGCAGAACATGATGCCAATTTCTATGATCAGCTTGATCGCCGGATGTTAGAATTACGTAATCTTGTTGCAAAAAACGATTATACCCAAATCGCTGATGCGGTTAAGTTTATTAATGATAATCTGGTGAATACTCCAGAGGCTTTTGTAACATACACCAAGCAGCTGATCTATATTATTTATAGTGATAATACATTGAAGGATATAAAAATATTGTCTTTATGTATGAATATATTGCATAAAGCTGTTGATATAAATGTTGACTCTTTTCCTTACCGAATGGGTGAACAAATTGATATACTTGCTGGGGAAAAAGAGATCGTAAAACGAAATAATGATATGATGAAAAAATTTATGAGTTTGCGCAAAAACAAATGTGAGAAAATGTTATGTATTTGGAATAAAATTGTCTCTAATATTGATGATGATTGGGATGATGAAATTGCTTCCCAAGCATTTTTTAAAGTAAAAATACCTTGGGAATCAATAAAGGCTATTGGTCTCAGCGGTCCAACAGGTGTAGTTTTCCCTCCCGCTGAATGTGTAGATGATGAATTATTACGTAAAAAATATCAGGCAGAATTAGATGAAGCAAAAAAACAAACAAAACGTGCAAAAATTCAAAAAGTAGCCAAGAAAGTACGTCAAGAGAAAAAAAATATTGTCAAGAGTTTTTTGATTGACTTGTATTCAAACAAACCGCTTGTAACAGAGGAACTTGAAACCCTGTTAAAAGAATATAATATTGATGAAGAGTTTTCTAAAGAGATTCTTGATGCAGTCAAAAAAACTGGTAAAAACAAATAGAAAACGAGTTTTACGCAATTAATTTTAGTTGCCGGATT
>JAIROC010000441.1 GCA_031257735.1 Bacteroidales bacterium
ACACAGGGCGTTGCCCTGTGCTATTGATTGCGGGCTTTCAGCCCTTTACCGTTATTCTCTGATTACAATTATACATTGAACAAATGAATTTATGCGTTTTCGGACAGACACTATTTAGAGTCTGTCTATAAAGTCGACAATACGCCGTCATTGCGAGCGCAGCGACGTGGCACCCCTAAGAGCAGCGGAGCTAATTTTCAATTAATGAAGTAGTATTGACCAAAACATATATTCATATTGGTCAAAAGTTTTAGGCTATAGTAGTTGTATTCTGTTGTTGTTTTTCAAGCAATTGGGTTTGAGAAACAAAATACAATAGTAGAAAGAAGAAAACAAAAAACATAACTCCTGCTTGTTTTTCAAGCATGGATTCTACTAAAAAATTAAGCCCTGTTATAAGCCCGAAAAGAATAAAAAGGATATTCCTTGTTTTGTAACCAATCCAAATAGAAGATGAAACAATGAGTATAAATAGAATAATTCCGAGAATACCTAATGTAACAAAGACCTGTAAAAATTGACAATGTGCATTCAGATTATTTTCGTATGGTTCGACATAGTTTTCTTTTTGATACTGTTTCATTAATTCATCTTTAACATCTCCTGTTCCGACGCCAAAAGGAAAATGTTGAACGCCTACTTTCATGCTTGCATCCCAAACTAAAAAACGAACATAAGTATCCTGTAATTTATTTTCATAGAAATATCGATCTTTTATATAAGCAATTGTAGGTTGTATTCGATCCGATTCCTGCGGAAGTAATTTATAGGTTCCTGCAAGAACGGCACAGATACATATCGTTCCCACAAAAATATAAGGGAACCATCTCCTTTTGGAGATGAGAAGATAAAACAAATAAACAATCAATACGCTCCCAAAAGTCAATATCCCTGCACGAGATTCCAATAAGACGATATCTACCAAAAATAAAATCATTCCAATAATAGCAATGATTTTCTCCCATAAAGAATATCCCTGCGTATGAAATAAATAAATACTGATTACAAATGAAAAACAATAATACATGGAAGCGTATGAGGGATGATGAAACATAGATGCCTGTCCATAAAAGAAATGAAAAAGAGAAGATGTTTCCGTATAAATCATCCATGAATGGACAACAGAGATAATCAGCGTAATTAAACTCCCCAAGGCAAATAATTTTAGTAGTGTTTCTATTTTTTTCTTTGTCCAATGAGCAGGATTTAAAGTAAGGATAATCACGGGAAATATGAGCAGAGGAAGTTTTAAAAGTAAATCGGATAATCCAAACGCAATATTTTTACTGTATAATAGTCCTGCTAAATATAAGAAATATAAACCGATACATAGAACAAAACCCATCAGCAATTTATTGTCTTTTAGTCTGCGTAATTTATTAGGAAAATCATTTTCGATTAACCATATTAACAGCAGTAAGGCAATGAGAGACGGAGCTATATTTATAAAAGGATAATCCGGCGTGGAAAAAGGAATAATAAATGCGAATAGACACAACAGTATTTGTAGGATATTAGAATATATTTTGTTTTTCATTAGATATATGATTAATCTATTTTAAATTGTCTGCAAAGATACTATTTTATTGCACATCTTTTGGTCAATTATGGGTATTTATTTTTGCAAAGTTTTCCCAATATTCCGGATAAGATTTTGCCACACATTCTGGATTGTCAATATACAAATCACGAATACAATAAGACAGTATAGACAACGCCATTGCAATACGATGATCATTATGGGAAGAAAAGTAAATTGTTTCGGGAAATTTATCTTTCGGTTCGATAATCAATGTATTATTGTTATATTTTACGGTTGCCACTTTCCCCAATTCTATAGTCAGAGCATTGATGCGGTTACTTTCTTTTAGAGAGAGATTTTTTACATTTCCCAATTTTGCTTTAATCTTCAAGCCGACACAAAGTGATGCAAGATAAGGAACTAAGTCGAGGTTATTTTTACAATTTAGTTGTAATGTAGTGGGGATTTTCTCTTTTGTTTTAGTAAGCTGGACGCCTTTTCCGGTGTATTTTGTTTGCACTCCAAATGCTTTCATCCATTGGGCAATGATACAGTCTGCTTGTAATTTACTTTTTTGCAATCCCGAAATAAAAAGATTGGCATTTGAAGAAAGAGCCGCAAAAACAAACCATACTGCAGCAGACGACCAATCATATTCAACAGAAAATAAAACAGGATAGCTATTTTTGTTTTCGTAAACATATTTAATCAGGTTATTCTTTCTACTGATAGACAGTCCTGTTTTTCGCATCAATTCGATTGTCATATCAATGTATTGCAGTGAACTTGTATCGGTTGAAAATTCTATTACAGCGCTACGACACAATAAAGGTAATATCATTGTGATAGCGCTTACAAATTGACTGCTTTCTTGTGAGTTTATTTTCCAATATTCTGTGGTCAATTGTTTTCCATTAATTTGCAAGGGCGGAAAACCCGATTTGTGCATATATTTTATATCTGCTCCTGCATTCTTGAGTGTATCTACCAATGCTTTTATGGGACGATTTTGCATATTACTATTTCCTTCCAATGTCCATAGTCCTTGCCTGCAAGATAAATACGCAGTCAAAAACCGATATGCTGTTCCACAATTTTCGCAATTGAGAAATGTCGGCGTTGAAAAAGATAAGGGGGATGTTTCGATAGCGTTTAGCAAATCGGATAAACGTTTGGTATCGTCAGCCGTCGATAAATTAGTAATAATAATGGGAACACCACTTGTTTTTTGCAATAACAATAAACGATTACTAATACTCTTTGAACTTGGTACTGTAGTCGATAACGACAATGAAGGACTATTAATATGAATATGTTTCATCAGAAAAAACGGTGATTGTTTCCAGCTATGGTAAATCGGGATGCAAAGGTACATATATTTTTTGTACATTTGCAGGACAAATCATAAACAAATAAATGATACGACAACAAATATTCTCCATACAAAATGATGATGATTTTTTATCTATCGCCTTATCGGTATTTCGGTATCAGTATGATAATTGTTTGGTATATCGTCGCTATGTAGACATGCTTCATCGCGATGCAAACAAAATTGAACACTTGAAACAAATACCTTTTTTGCCGATAGAATTTTTTAAGACGCAACAGATTATCGCGAATGGATACCGTCCGCAAATAGAGTTTGCAAGCAGCGGAACAACAAGTAAACAAACGGCTACTCACTATGTCGCCGACAAAACACTGTACGAGGAAAGTTTTTTACGTTCTTTTGAGTATTTCGTAGGGAAACCAGAAGAGTTTATTATTTTAGCTTTGTTGCCTTCCTATTTGGAACGGGATAATTCTTCTTTGGTCTATATGGTAAATACATTGATCTCCCTTACCGGAAAACAAGACAGTGGATTTTATCTCTACAACATAGATGAATTTGCCGAAAAATTACAAAAGCTATCAGAGCAGCAAAAAAAAATCATTATTTTTGGTGTTGGGTTTGCCTTATTGGACGTGATTGCTAAATATCAGTTTAAATTAAAGAATGTCCTTGTCTTTGAGACGGGAGGAATGAAAGGAAGAAAAACCGAAATATCAAGAGAAGAACTGCATAATATCCTTGCGACAGGTTTTGGGGTAGATGTTATTTACTCCGAATACGGGATGACAGAACTATTATCTCAAGCATACAGTATGAATGGAAAATCATTTCGGTGTCCGTCATGGATGAAGGTTGTTTTACGCGAAATGCAAGACCCTCTGTCCCTATTGACTGCAACCAATAAAAGAGGAGGTATTAATGTGATAGATTTGGCTAATTTGTACTCCTGTTCTTTTATTGCAACTCAAGATGTTGGTAAATATTTAACGGATGGTAGTTTTGAGGTACTGGGACGATTCGATTACGCCGATATGCGTGGATGTAATATGCTTTATGAGTTATGAGTTATGGGTTATGAGTTATGGGTTATGACCCGTAGCAAAGCGGAGAGCAGCGTAGCTAATTATGACCCGTAGCGAAGCGAAGAGCAGCGTAGCTAATTATGACCCGTAGCGAAGCGAAGAGCAGCGTAGCTAATTAGAGCCTGTCTATAAAGTATAAATAGGGTTGTTTCAAAAGCGCTCCCCGCAACAATCAGCACGTCATTGCGGGCTTGACCCGCACCCGAAGCGGAGCGGAGAGCAGTGGAGCTAATCTCCAGAATGAGCAGAATATAAAAAACCATATATCCAACCTTATTTTTCTAACAAATAACCTTAGTAGCAGGAACGTACAACACACACACACACACACACCAACCTTATTACCTTATTAATGAAGATTTATGACATATACCAAGAACAGAAAGAAGAGCAAATGAATAATAAGGTAATAAGGTTGTCATGTGTAGGTGCAATCCATTGCTACTAAGGTTATTTTGTTTGGGAAAAATAAGGTTGGAAATAAGGTTTTCTTGCGTC
>JAIROC010000555.1 GCA_031257735.1 Bacteroidales bacterium
TGAAATGTCAAAAAGTAGACGCCTTCATTTTCTGTGATTTTGTATGTCGCCGACATTCTTTATTTTATTATTAATTTATTTTCTATTACGCAGGTAGAACCTGCGAGGATAATTCGAACAAGGTAGAACCTCGTCCGAACAGGGCAGTAGAACTCATTTTCAATTTTCAATTGATGAAGTTTTCAATTGTTTTTGAACAATGCTTTTTCTACAAATTCGCAGATAATATGGGCAACGGTTATGTGAGCTTCCTGTATACGTGGGGTATCCAAAGAAGGGACATTGAGCAGACAATCGCAGGAAGACTGCATTTTACCGCCTGTTTGCCCCGTGAAACCAATAATGTACATTCCCTTATTATGAGCGATTTCAATTGCTTTCAGGATATTGGAAGAATTTCCCGATGTAGAAAATGCAATGAGAACATCCCCTTTACAGCCTGAAGCAGTTATCATACGTGCGTAAATATCTTCATAACTGTAATCATTTGCAACAGCCGTAACAAAGGAGGTATTTACGTGTAATGCTTCCGCATACAAAGGCGCACGGTCAAAATAAAACCGACCTGAAAATTCCGCTGCAATATGCTGAGCATCTGCTGCACTTCCTCCGTTACCGCAAAGCAATACTTTTTTCCCATTTTGGTACGCTTTGGTGATAGCTATTGTTGCCGTTTCAATTTTACCCAATAAACAATTGTTTTGGATGATCTGCTCTTTTACCTTTATAGACTGATTAATTCTGTTGATAATTTCCTGTTGCATGTCTGAATTTTTATTTGCTGCAAAAGTACATAAAATTCTATATCGTATGAGTTATTTTAGTTTGACAACCCATAACTCATAACAAATTGTGCTTGTGTTATGGTATATTTTCGAGCAATCCGTAAACAAAGCGATTACCTTCACGGCGTTTGACAATCAGGTTTCTTATTTTTACTTTTTCTCCGTGCAAATTCCAAACATATATTTTCAATTCAATATTTCTATAATTCAAATAAATGTCGGAAAGTTTAAGCGTTAGATACACTTTTGACCATACTTCTTTTCCTTGCACGTAACGATAAAATGGTGATCCATCCCAATAAATATTTTGTTCATTGGACGATAAATCAGCTACCAGAATACTCGAATCCATGCCGTTTCCATAAACTTCCAATGATATATCTATGAAATTATTTTCATGGGTAATGAGTTTCTTAAGTGGCAATTTCACCTCAGATGCATAGATTTGAGCGCTGTCTATTTTATATGTTTCTGGGTCGGAAAATAGCAATGTATCATCATGTAAAATGTGATGACATTGCTTGTTGTTTTTAGCGTAAACGGTTGTAGTAGCTGCAGAATAGTAATGTGTTTCGCAAATATGGGGATAATAATCTCGAATAACAGGAATAAATTCAGATGGATACGATGAAAGCATTCCTACATAAAGATAATCTACTGTTTCTGATTTTGTTTTCAAAAAATGAATAAGCGTTTCCATATCGGATAAACTGGTAAAATTCTTTTCTACTGAATACTTGTCAGAATAATAGGACATATAAGACTCCCATGAAATTAATGAATGAATATTTTCATATTTCTTTTGTGCCTTCTGATGATCTAACAGGATTGTCTTGAATCTATCTTGATAAAATAGTTGATAATATTGTCTCTTGTAGATAAGTGTGAAGATATTACAACTTAATATTAAAATAACGATGATAAAATTTATTACGCTTGACTGTTTTTTTATTTGTCCAAACAACAACAACAGTAAAAAAACAAAACTGAAAATCAGTGACGAATACTGCAAAACAGCGTTCACGTAACGTGAATAGAAAAAACCAATCAGAAAAGGAAGGAAAAACCAAACCGCAGACAAAATTAACCATTGGGAAGGTTTTTTGCTCGGCTGACGCCATCCCATAAATATCAATAGAAACACCGCAATGTCAACGATTATTGAAAAGTGAAAAAGATATTGTACATATCCTACAAGCCAATCATTATGGGGTTTCCCCAACCATTCTTCAACGCCACCTATGTTTAACTGTGCGAACAACAAAGGTAGATTTGGCAAATACAATATCACGATGCACGCATTGATAATTATATATTTGATAAGCGATTTTCCTCGCAAGAAAAAAAGTCCGCTTATTCCAACAATAGCTGTAAATAAAAGTGAAAAATGATGATTATAGGAACAACATACCGCAAAAAGGACATAAAAGATAGCGGGTAAAAGATTCTTTTTTTCAGGCTTTTGTATGAGGGTAGTCCAAAAATAAACCATCGCAAGCGCAAAAAACAATCCACTCATGTATGGACGGGCAACGTGGCTATACATTACAGTATATTCCATCGTAGAAAGAAATGCGGCAACTATCAGTCCAACCGTATGATTAAACCATCGTTTCCCAATCAAATAAGCAAAAATGAGAGAACCAAGACCACAAAGCGTAAAGGGCAATTTAATGATCCACTCTGCATTTCCAAACAGTTTTGCCCAATAATACAAAAATACCTGTACCAAAGGTGGATGTCCATCTATAGCAACACC
>JAIROC010000556.1 GCA_031257735.1 Bacteroidales bacterium
GAATCTGATTAATTTCTTATTTGCTACCCGGTAGCAAACGTGAATCTGATTAATTTCTTATTTGCTACCCGGTAGCAAACGTGAATCTGATTAATTTCTTATTTGCTACCCGGTAGCAGACGTGAATCTGACTAATTTTTTAATTGCTATGTGGTAGCAAACAGAAATTTTATTACCTTTGCACATTGTATTTTTATTCAAATTTGATTATTGCAAAAACAATAAAAATATATGAGGGACATAGAAAATCCCTCTCCTGATTTCTTTATCGGACAACAGAGATGAAAAATATTGATTAAAAAAAATATGAAACACATTATTATTATCTATTTTATACTGTTTTGCCATTTGAACAGTTCATTTGCACAGTCTGATACTGTGCGATGGGGAAAATATTTATTTATTGAAACACGTTTAGTAAAAAATGGTTTTGGTAAATATGTTTATGAATATCAAGATACTATAGGAAATATTATTATACCACAAGGAAAATACAACCATTTGGAACCACCTGACGAATATGGATTTATTAATGCATGGAAAAAGTCTTCAGAAAAAGAAGATACCGAAAATAATGTCGGCTTTATTGATATTCATGAAAATATCTTAATCCCTTTTCATTATTCTCGTATGTTCTCGTTTAAACACAACTTAGC
The DNA here is from genome assembly GCA_031257735.1 of Bacteroidales bacterium. GTDB lineage: Bacteria > Bacteroidota > Bacteroidia > Bacteroidales > WCHB1-69 > JAIROC01. Next base: position 657 of record JAIROC010000556.1, read on the forward strand.
TTGTGCCAGAAAAAATGGGAAAATAGGCTATATCAATCGCAAAGGTGAAATCGTGATACCGTTTTTGTACAATTCACATGAAAATTTTTATGATGATGGAGTTGTTGTGATAGAAAAAGGAAGGAAAAAAGTACTTATTGATACTTTAGGCAATGAAATTATTGGGGAAAATCACACTTATCAGGAAATCAAAGAAAATTTTCCTCACGACCATGTTTTATGGATACAAAAAAATAAACAATGGGCTTTTTTTGATTTGAAAGGAAAACCTTTAACCCCCTTTATTTTTGATGATATGCATCCTGCCAATATTTGTTCTTATCAACCTAATTTATGGTATGGAGAAGATTTGAGATGGTTCTACAAAGGATTAGTAGTAGTCGAAAAAAACAGCCAATTTGCTGTTCTCAACGAAAAAATGGAATATGTAGTACCTTGGAAAACATATCAATGGATTTCTCCCATAAGTATTGGTGGATTAATGATAGTGAAACAAAACGACAAATATGGATTATTAAACTACTTGTTGGAATTAATACAACCTGTTGAATTTGATATAATTTCAAATTATCCTGCAGAAGATCACGAACAAAATTTTTCATCCTTTTGGGGAAAGAAGAATGACAAATATTATATTTTTGATACTTTGGGGCATTGGAATGACAGTATTGAATATGACAATCTCAAATTACTTCAAGCCAATTTTTACTTAGTAATTAAAGATGGAAATCAATGGCGTGTAGGTAGGAATGGTACAAAAGTGATTGAAAATTTTACAGTAGTGAGAGCAGGGGATAGAAGAGGGTCTATCGCAAGAAAGGATTCTTTATACGGCTTTGTTGATCTTAAAGGAAACACTATCTTACCTTTTGAATATGAAGATATTCTTTGTGAACATCTTGGAAATATTTTTGTAAAGAAAAATGGTAAATGGGGGGTTATGAATGACGAGAATCAACAATTATTACCGTGTAAATACGATTATATTGCTAGTGCATGGGATAATAGCGATGAAAATAATTATATAGTTGTTCAAAATGATAAATTTGGAAAAGTAATGGAAACAGGAGATGAACTTTTCCCTTGCATGTATGACGGTATTACAACATGGGTAGAATATGGTGCAGATGGACATTATGTAAGAATTGGCGATAAAATGGGATTGATTAACTATAATGGAGAGATAATGATTCCTATTCAATATGAAAAAATTGAATACATATTTAAAACAAATTGGGCAATAGTTTATGATAAAAGCAAAATGGGTCTTTATAATATAAAAAATGGGTCATTTTTTTTACCGTTAGAATATGATTATCTCTTTATTGATAATTGGTTTGGATTTGAAAAGAACAAACCTATGCAAATTATTACGTATAAAGATAGTATTGTAAATATCTTGGATGAAAAAGGAAAAATTGTTCGATCAAAAGTTCCGAAAACAGAAATAGAAAAGAAATTTGAGATAAATATTGATGCGTATCAATATTCTCCATGTTCTTACGAATTACTTATGATGGTACATAATAGAACTTTTCGAGTTCCTGACTGTTTATTGAAAATTTTAAAAGAATATAATGTTTCTACTGAATCTATCTATTACAAAATGGGAGGTGAGGAATAAAAATCATTATCGTTCTCTTATAAATTTTGCAAGAAAACTTTTATTTGTTTGTGTATAATTCAAAAACTTTTATTATCTTTGCACCAAAATATTTTTTATACATTTTGTTTAACTTAAAACCAAAAAAAAAATATGGAAAACATTATAACATTTAAATTACCAGAACTTTGGAATAGCGAATATCCATTAGTAGTTAATCGAATAATAGATATTACAAAGGCACATAATCCATACGACTTGCATTTAGGACAAAGTTTTGAACGATTGGTGGCATTTCGTCCGCAATTAGCTAAAATTGAAGTACAGGAACGCTCTGACAAAGACAGTGCAATGTTAAGCGAATTAGATCAGCAACGAGATACCTTATTCAACATAACTTATGTTGTAGCTAAAGCGTTTCAACGGACGCCAATAGCTGAAATCAGCAATCAGGCATATCTTATTATAACCGCTATTAAAAAGCACGGCAAAGATATTGCATCAGCTAACTATACTGCTGAAACTAAACGTCTTTATGATCTGATAGCAGACATTAATACCCAGCCTGAAATACTGAAATCGCTTGAAACTCTGTCCTTGCTTCCGCTTTTTGTGCGAATGGGTGAAGTGAATGCAGCGTTTGATAGTTTGTTTATGCAAAGAAGTCAACGTCAGGCAGAAACCGAGAAAGTAGATATACGTACTATCCGCCTCGAATGCGACAAGGCTATTACTCTCTTATGGAATGCTATCGAATTTTGTTGCAACGAATACGGCAAAGAAAACTATCTCCCGTTGATTGCCGCTATCAATAATCTGAATATGTATTATAAACAACAACTTGCTGCTCGTGCCGCTAGACGAAAAGCTAATCTGAATATTTCCGATGAAAAACCAATCGAACCCATAAAATAACCACAATCAAAGATAAAAAAAGGACTTATAATGGGCAACTGTAGCAAAGCAGATAAATCTGTGTCATTTGCCGTGCTAAAATCAAAGTAAAGTGGAAACTCTTCCTGATTTTTTATTGGACAACAGTGGTAACAAATAAGTAAATGAATATAAAAGAAATTCAGCAGTCAATTTTTCTTCAATTGTCGCCTTCTATGGGAACGAATGAGGCTCATGCTGTAACCGGATTATTGCTAAAACATTTCACTTCTTATGACAGTTTATATATCAATCTGTATCCCGAAACGGAAATTGATACGAATACGATAGCATGTATTGATGAAGCAATACGGCAACTATTGGTGGATAAACCTGTTCAGTATATTTTGGGAGAAACTTTTTTTTGTGATCTTCCTTTTTTTGTTGATGCTTCGGTTTTAATTCCGCGTCCCGAAACCGAAGAACTGACATGTTGGGCAATTAAAGACAATCCCCACACAAATAAACTGATAGATATTTGTACGGGAAGCGGTTGTATTGCGATTAGTTTGGCAAATTATATCAAAAACAGCACGGTGTATGCGATAGATATATCGGCAGATGCTCTGGAAACAGCCCGTAAAAATGCCCTGCTGAATAAAGTAAATGTAAACTTTATACAATACGATGTCCTTCATACTGATTTTTCAAACATGTTGGATGTGAAATTTGATGTTGTGATTAGTAATCCGCCGTACGTCAGAAAGAAAGAAAAACAATATATGCACAAACGCGTACTTGACTATGAACCTGAACAGGCTTTATTTGTAGAAGATGATAATCCGCTATCATTTTATCATGCCATATTGAAATTCGGACAGACACATCTTGTAAATGAGGGAAAACTGTATGTTGAGATAAATGAAATCTATGGGGAAGAAGTTGTTGTTCTGTATGAAAAATATGGATATGCTGACATAGATTTGCGTCAGGATATTCATGGAAAAGACCGTATGCTTTGTGGAACAATGAAACTGTAATAAAATATAAGTGTGGAAAACGCTTTTAAAGCCTGCGATATACGGAGAAGATGTTA
>JAIROC010000529.1 GCA_031257735.1 Bacteroidales bacterium
ATTGAAGACCCTTATCTACGAATCTCTGAGAGCTAATGTGCGAAAAGAAGAAGATGAAGAAAAAGAAAAAGAATAGTTTGTCGTTTTAAATATGTCTTTGCATCTTTTAAACATAGAGGGTACAGAAAACAAAAAGGACACAGAGAAGATACAGATTATTTTCTCTGTGTTCTTTATTGTCTTGTGGTTAAAGAATATTATTAGAGATTATTTGCCTTTTCGTTCACTTGTTTACTCGTCCACCTGTCCACTCATTCATCATATTAAAATTTTAGTCGTACCCTATTACAATATTTTGTACTTTTGTGAGTTTCTAATTCGATATTTAATAATCATATACAATGGCAAATTTTTTAAAGAAAATATTTGGGACAAAGTCAGATAGAGATCTAAAGGAATTACAACCTGTCTTAAACAAAATATTAGCAGCATATCCTGATATTGAACAATTATCCAATGACGAATTGCGTGCAAAGACAACAGAATTTAAAGCAATAATAAAAGATGTTCTTCAAGAAAAAGAAAATCAGATTACAGATATAAAAGACAGAATATCCACAGAGTATGATATGGATATTTTGGAAAAGGAAACACTGTATCAAGAAATAGAAGAATTGGAAGATACTATTTACGAGATGTCCGAAACAGTGTTAAATGATATTCTTCCCGAAGCGTTTGCTGTGATGAAAGAAACAGCAAAACGATTTAAAGAAAATACTGAAATTGAAGTTACCGCAACCGATTTCGACCGAGATTTGGCAGCAAAATATGACTGCATCAATATCAAAGAAGATAAAGCAATCTACCAAAATTCTTGGATGGCAGGCGGTACAAATATTATTTGGGATATGTGCCATTACGATGTACAGCTGATAGGTGGTACGGTTTTGCATCAGGGAAAAATTGCAGAAATGGCAACAGGTGAAGGTAAAACCTTGGTGGCAACTCTCCCCGTTTATCTCAATGCCTTGACAGGAAAAGGCGTACATGTGGTTACGGTAAACGATTATTTGGCAAAACGTGACAGCGAATGGATGGGAATGTTATATCAATTTCATAATTTGAGTGTCGATTGTATCGATAAACATGAGCCTAATTCTGAAAAACGGCGTCAGGCTTACTTGGCGGATATTACTTTTGGGACAAATAATGAATTTGGCTTTGATTATCTTCGGGACAATATGGCACGAAATGAAACCGAACTCGTACAACGTAGACATAATTACGCCATTGTTGATGAAGTAGACTCCGTTTTGATTGATGATGCTCGAACTCCACTTATCATTTCAGGACCAACCCCAAAAGGAGATCAACAGGAATTTGAAAAATACAAACCTATTGTCGAAAAATTATATAATGTTCAGCGAAATTTGGTTACTTCTATTTTGTCGGAAGCACGGGCAAAAATTGCTACAGGAAATAAAGCCGAAGGCGGTAAATTGTTACTGCAAGCCCATAGAGGTCTGCCGAAAAATAAAGCCTTAGTGAAATTTTTAAGCGAACCGGGTATGAAACAACTTCTCCATGATACCGAAAGCGAATACATGGCAGAACAAAATAAAAGAATGCCCGAAGTAGATAATGACCTTACATATAGTGAAATTAAAGAAAATGAACGCAGCGACAAAGAACAAAAACGCCTGAAAGAAGAAATTAATGTTATCAACAAAAAGATTGAACAGTTTTTAAAAGAACAAAATATCACAGACCCCCTTGCTGATATGAATGAGAAGATTGAACAGTTTTTAAAAGAACAAAACGAAATCACAGTTCATTCGGAAACGGCTGTTATTCCTTCTCAATCACCATACAGTCCTGATTTGTTGAAACTGTATCAGAAACAAAAAGAACTAAGCCTGAAACTACAGAAATCGAAAGAAGCAGAGAAAAATTTCGGCAAAAATGGATTGTATTTTGTTATCGAAGAAAAACAAAATTCGGTAGATATAAAAGAACGTGGAATAACATTGATTTCCAATAACGCGGAGGAAGCCAGATTGTATGTGATCCCTGATATCGGAGCCGAAATCGCAGAATTGGAAAAACAAAAATTATCCCAAGAAGAAAAAGAAGAAAAGAAAAATAATATATATCGCAATTTTTCCATTGCTTCTGAACGTATTCATACGCTTAATCAGCTCTTAAAGGCTTATACCATGTTTGAAAAAGATGTGGAATATGTCATTTTAGACAATAAAGTGAAAATTGTCGATGAACAAACAGGACGTATTATGGAGGGACGTCGTTACAGCGACGGATTGCATCAGGCTATTGAAGCCAAAGAAAATGTAAAAGTAGAAGCAGCAACGCAAACTTATGCAACAATTACCCTGCAAAACTATTTTCGTATGTATCGCAAATTGGCGGGTATGACAGGTACCGCCGAAACAGAAGCAGGAGAATTTTGGAATATTTACAAGTTGGATGTCATTACTATTCCAACCAATAAAGAAATTATTCGTGATGATCGTGAAGATTTGGTCTATCGAACCAAACGCGAAAAATATAAAGCTGTTGTTGCTGAAATACTCAAGTTGCATGAAATAGGGCGACCCGTACTGGTAGGGACAACATCGGTGGAAACCTCCGAATTGATTAGTAAAATTTTGACTTCAAACAGAATTAAACATAATGTTCTTAACGCTAAACTGCATAAAAAAGAAGCTGATATTATCGCCGAAGCAGGACAATTAGGCGCCGTAACCATCGCAACCAACATGGCTGGACGTGGAACAGATATTAAATTGGGACATGGCGTTAAAGACTTGGGCGGTTTGGCAATTATCGGTACGGAACCACATGATGCTCGTCGAGTAGACCGTCAGCTTCGTGGTCGTTCGGGACGACAGGGAGACCGAGGATCGTCTCAGTTTTTTGTTTCTTTGGAAGATGATCTGATGCGCCTGTTCGGATCTGAACGTATTGCAAAGATAATGGATGGATTGGGGTTTCAGGATGGTGAAGTAATTCAACATAGCATGATTACTAAATCCATAGAACGTGCACAAAAGAAAGTGGAAGAAAATAATTTCGGTATTCGTAAACGTCTCTTAGAATACGATGATGTGATGAACAAACAGCGTGAAAGTATTTACAGTAAACGCCGAAATGCTCTCTATGGCGATAAATTAGCCATAGATATTTCCGATATGTTTGAAACCGTATGTTATGATATCGTCGAAACGTATCACAATGAGGGAATGCGCAGTTATGACGGATTTAAAACGGCTTCGATTACTACTCTCGGCTATGATGCGCCTTTCGATGAAAAGTCATTTTTTACCGAAAAGGCGGATAATCTCGCCACAGAATTGTACAATGTCTGTTACCCAAACTATAAAAAACGTATACTCAGCATGTCGGAAAAAGTCATGCCTCTTATAATATCGGTCAACAAAAATACAGGAAATCGTTTTGAAAACATCGCCATCCCAATTACAGACGGAAAAAAGACCTTACAAATTATTGCCAACTTAAAGCGAAGCGTTGAACATGGAGCAAGAGAAGTCGCTTTGACCATTGAAAAAAACCTTACTCTCGCCGTCATTGACAATGCTTGGAAAGAACATCTGCGCGAAATGGACGACCTGAAACAATCCGTACAAAATGCTTCTTACGAACAAAAAGACCCTTTGT
>JAIROC010000008.1 GCA_031257735.1 Bacteroidales bacterium
ATGGACAAAATGACATTATGAAAGCGTAATTATTCAACATGTCGATCCTGCCTGTTTTCAAAATGTATCAACTCATAATGACGAATATACGAAACATTTGATAGTTTTCGGACAGACACTAAATAGTACTACTACTTTTCATTTGATACTTTATTTTTTCAAGTGCAAAATTACAAAAAATAGTTATGGGTTATGAGTTAGGTTCATACAAACTAAAATAACCCATAACTCATAACTCTGGAAGCATTTAGCAGGAGTGTCATATTTTTTATTTTGGCAGCCAAGTTTTCGAGTTCGGGTAATTTACAGGCTTCTGATAAATTTTCCATGAGAATGAATACAGTCATATCGGCTGTTTTTTCAATAATAGATGCATCCGCAACAATGTCGAAAGGAGTGGTATCTATTATGATATGGTCGTACGTATGGCGTAATGTCGAGACAAGTTCTTTTAGTCTGTTGCTTGATAAGAGTTCAACGGGATTGGCAGATGTACTTCCTGCAGGAATAATATCCAAATTAGGGTGGCAAGTTTTTTCCATCAATATCTTATCTAAAGAACAGTAACTATCGTCCAGATAGTTGACGAGACCTGTTGCTGGAGAATGAAGGTAAGAACTGAGGATTTTATTTCTTAGGTTCATATCAATGAGAACTGTTTTTTTGTTTGTGATAGCAAAACTTACAGCCAGATTGAGCGCTACAAAACTTTTTCCAGCCTTTTCGTTGAAAGAAGTCAGCATAATTACTTTCAGGTCTTCTTTTTGGTCATCCATAAAGCTGATATTTGTACGGACAATACGAAAAGCCTCATTAATATCATTACTTGTATTGTTTTTGACGAGAATTATATCGTTGATATGTTTAAGGTTAAGGTCTTTTTGTTTATTTTTTCTTGGGAAGGCTAATGGAATAATACCCAGAAAAGGAATATCGGTATAGTTGAGAATATCTTTGGGACTTGTGATTTTTGAGGAGGTAAGTTGTTTAAAGGTAAGGTAAACAGAAGGGATTAGCAATCCTGTAACAAATGCAATAGCCATAATGGACAAAGATTTTGGGTATATGGGGCTACGGGAACCTCCTGCTGAATTAACTATTCTGAAATTGCTTGTAATAAAGGAACCTGCAAGTTCATTTTCTTCTCGTTTTTGGAGCAGATACAAGTAAAGGTCTTCCTGTATTTTCAGGCGACGTTCGATTGAAATAATATCCATTTCTTTTTCGGGGACGTTAGAGATTTTTTGATTGATTTGCTTTCCTTTATCTTTTATTCCTGCGATTTGTAATTCGTAAACGACAGCAAGATTATCGACCGATCGAATTATCGACTGTTTCATTGTAGAGAGTGTTTTTGTCATTTCGACGATAGGAGGAGATGTTAGAGAACTATTTTCGAGCAGTCTTCCTTTTTTAAGCATGAGTGAATTATATTCACTTATTTGTCTTTCGAGGGGGGAGTCGTTGATACCGGAGTTGGACGGGATTAAGTTATTACTATTAGCTGGATTAATAAGATATTCTTTTATAAACTTGGCGACAGACAATTGATTTTGTAATTCTGCTACTTGTTGATCAAGGCGGGATGATTCCGTTAAAAAAAGATAGGAAGCATCTTTTATATTGGTAATCATATTAGAACTTTTATAGCTTGAAATATCTTGATCTACCAGCCCCAATTCTTTTTCTATCACTCTGAGTCTTTCATTGATAAAGTTTGAGGTATTGAGTATTATTTGGGTTCGGTAAGTGATATTATTTTCATTATATATTGCGATGATTGTATTAAGAATATCATCCGCTTTTTGGATATTATTATCCTGAAAAGAGAGTTTGACGATTGTATTTTCATGGTCAGTAGTAGTTGTAATATTATTACGTATATCTTCGGCGATATTATCAGCATTTAATCTGCTGACGTGAATAGATTTATCGATAAAATCTTCTTTGTAATAGATAGTAGGGGATATAACTATTTTACCTAAAGGAGTTTCCACAGTATCGAAATAAGCTGCAGAGGTAGAAATATTGGAGGCGTTCTCATGTTCTATTTTGAAGTTATCGAGTTTCACTTTATTTTCAGACATTGGGGTTACGGTCAAAGAGTGTTGATTTTTTATAGTTTTAACATCGAGAAAATGCACTTCGATGGGTGTTTCGTTGTATAGTTCAACATATTTCAATCCTGAACGTATCTTATAACATTTTTCGAGGTGAAGTTTTGCGATAACATCATCCATTGTTTTTTCGGACAGGAGGAGTTCTATTTCATTATTGATATTTGTTTTATTGAAGAGAAAATTAATATCTTTCAGTATTGTTTTTTCATCTGGTTCACTGATATTTCGTTTAGCATCTTCTTTAATCATTATTTGTACTTTACGTTCATATACTTTAGGTGTTATCATAATATATATAGCTGCGATGATGCAACAAATCAGAATAGATAAAGCCATCCAATACCAATTTTTCATGAAGAGTTTCAAATACTCGATGATTTGAATTTCGTTGGGGTCTATTTTTTCGTTATTTACTTTAGACATTTGAAGCAGTTTTATTTACATTTAATATATCTAGTATCTCGGATTAATTTTTTTCGATTTACATTTACAGGTTCTACGTATATATAATCGTTTTGATGAAGATAATAGGCGGGGGAATTAAAGAGTTCAGTTGATAGCAGGTTCAGGCTGTATATTATTCGTTCTCCGTTATTTTCTCGAATTACTTTTACATTATTTCTATTTCCATAAGCGGTAAGATCGCCCGCCATGGTGATAGCTTCGAGGAGTGTTAGATAATTTTTATTTATCTCATATACGCCCGGATTGGCTACTTCACCAGCGACATATACATTCATATTTATAAACTGTATAGTAATGATAGGGTTATTGATATAATTTTCTTTGGTAAGTTGTTCTTTTATACGGTTAGTGAGTTGTTCTTGTGTAAGCCCTTTGACATGAATTTCGCCCAGTATTGGTAATTCGATATAACCATTTTTATTTACTGTATAATATAGTTTCTGTTCTTGATTTAAGGAAGAGGAGACCCCTTCAAGAGAGTAAGACACAGAGGTTAAGTTAAAAGGGATAGACAACTCAGGCGTTTTACTGGAGATGATAATAGAAATCCTGTCATAAGGATGGATAGTTATTTCCTGATGGTTTTGTATTTTTGTTGGCGTATTTATATTTGCATCGTGTAAATATAAGATTTCCCTGTACGAATTACAGGAATAAAACAAAGTAATACTGAACAAAATGTATATATAGAATTTTATCATAATACGGTTAAAAAAATTTTTTGCAAAGTTACATAAAAAATTTAGACTTCTATGGCTTTGTCCTAAAAAAGTTTTGCTTGATAGTTTTTTAAATTTATTTTTATTTTATTGAAATATCTGTTTAGGTGAAAAAGTATTTGATTGTTGATTGTATAAAGAAAAATATTGTACTTTTGCAAGGTGTAAGTAGGACGATATTATATAGATATAATGTAGATACTTTTAGAGACAATATATTTTAAATACGATGAGATTATTAGATGTAATGAATTATGATAAAGACAGTTTACAAATTTGTAGAGATGATGTAAAACTACATAGTAATGATGAATTACTACGTAGTAATTACCGATTACTACGTAATAATTGCGGATTTCCATGTAGTAATTACCGATTACTACGTAGTAATTGTGGATTTCCACGTAGTAATTACCGATTACTACGTAGTAATTGTGGATTTCCACGTAGTAATTACCGATTACTACGTAGTAATTGTGGATTTCCACGTAGTAATTACCGATTACTACGTAGTAATTGTGAATTTCCACATAGTAATTACCGATTACTACGTAGTATTTGTGTAAATTTGCACAACATTTTCGCCAAAATTCATCGAAATTCTATACAGCAGATAGCGATACAATAAATTATTAAATAAAAAATTAAATAACAATAAATTATGTCATATAGAACAAGTACGCTCCGGAAACCAGATGCAGAGTTTCTCGCATTAGCAATTACAATTAATACGCAATGCCATCAAAATGAACCCGTATGGTATATTGAAAAAGATAGACTTGATAAATTTGATGAATTGCTGCGCATCGCCCAAGACGCATATACAAAAAATATAGACAAGGCTACCAAAAACGCAATTACTGCCTCAAATAAGCAAATGGCATTCACAGCATTGAGACAATTTCTAAGTCCATTTATTGACTATCTTGTAGTAAATATGCATGTACCGGAAGAAGCGCTCGCGTTTATGGGTTTGCGTTCTCGACACCGTCATGCACATCAGCCACTACCGCGTCCGAAAGACGAAATCGTGATTTCAGTGAAAAAACAACACAACGAAATTACTGTCTATGCTGCACGTCCTGAACATGATCATCCTACTGCTGGAACAGGTACTACAAAAGATCATGGATTTATGATCCGTTACAAGGAAGAAAATAAAGATTACAAATTCGTAGTATCTACTCGATTACATCATACGCTCTTTTTTGAACGTGAAGATGAAGGGAAACGCCTATGGATTTCTGCGGCATGGGTTAATCCTCGCCTCGAAACAGGTCCTTGGAGTGACGAAATTTCTGAAATCATTGGATAAACCTTTTATTAATGAAATTTATACATTAGCATCTATATAGTGTCTGTCTATAAAGTATCTTCGCAACAATCAGCCCGCAATGACGGCGTTATTCCGACTTTATAGACAGCCTCTAATTAAAAAATTTCTTATACTTTTGCAGAAATTTCAAATATATACTATATAATAATGAAGATTATACATTTATCTGATTTGCATATTGGCAAAAGAGTGAACGGTTTCAATATGATTGAAGACCAAGATTATATTTTACAGAAAATATTAACTGCAATACAAGCAGAAAAACCTGATGTGTTACTTATTGCGGGTGATGTGTACGATAAAGATTTACCTCCGAGAGAAGCTGTTTCTCTGTTGGATGATTTTTTGACAAATGTTGCAGATTGCGAGGTTAAGATTATGCTTATCGGTGGCAATCACGATAGCGCTGAACGACTTTCGTTTGGTTCACGTTTGATGGAAGCAAGGGGTGTTTATATAGAGGGGGGATATAGAGGCAAAACAGCGCCGATACTATTGGAAGATACTTTTGGAAAAGTCTGTTTTTATTTATTTCCCTTTATTAAACCTGTGAATATAAAACGTTTTTTTCCTGACGATGAAATTAATTCTTATACGGATGCGGTTGATGTAGCAATAAAAAATATGGAAGTCGATACGAGTATTCGGAATGTGATTGTAGCGCATCAATTTGTTACGGGCGGGGAGCGTTCCGAGTCGGAGGATATTTCTATCGGGGGAACGGATAATGTAAATGCAAATGTTTTTGATTGTTTTGATTATGTAGCGCTTGGTCATCTTCATCGTCCGCAAAGTGTGGAGAAAGCGCATATTCGATATTGTGGTACGCCGCTTAAATATTCTTTTTCGGAGGCAAATGATAAAAAGTCGCTTACGGTAATTGAGTTGAAAGAAAAAGGAAATATGAACATTCGTGAAATACCCCTTGTCCCTCTGCATGACATGCGTGAGATAAAAGGGAAATATAAAGATTTGATGTACAAAAAAAATTATGAGAATACGCAGGTAGAGGATTATTTGCATATTATTTTAACCGATGAAGAGGAAGAATATAATGCTTTTGCCAAACTTAAAATAATTTATCCGAATATAATGCAATTGGATTATGACAATCGTAAAACCCAAAGAAGCAATGTTGTGGCAATGACCAAAACTATATCAATCTCGCCGCAAGAACTTTTTCATGAATTTTTCACCAAACAGACAGGAAGAGAAATGAGCGATGAACAAAAACAGTTTGTTGCTGATTTAGTAGAAGAAATATGGGAGGATAAACAATGAGACCAATCAAATTGACTTTACAGGCATTCGGACCTTATGCGAATAAAACAGAATTGGATTTAACAAAATTAGGAAATCATGGACTTTATCTTATTACGGGGGATACAGGCGCTGGTAAGACTACTATTTTTGATGCCATTACATACGCTTTGTTTGGAAAGGCAAGCGGAAATATACGTGAAGCAAAAATGTTACGCAGTAAATATGTGGATGAAACAGAAGAGACTTTTGTCGAATTGGAATTTACATACAACGAAAAAAATTATACAATAAGACGAAGTGAAGAATTTCAACGTACTAAAACACGAGGTGAAGGTACAACTACTGTCGGCAGAAGCGCTGTTTTAACCTGTCCTGACGGACATTTGATAACAAAAGAGAAAGAAGTTAATCAGCAGATTGAAGATATTATTCAATTGAAAAAAGAGCAATTCGTGCAAATAATCATGATAGCTCAAGGTGATTTTATAAACGTTCTCAATGCCGATACAAACACAAGAATAGATATATTTAGAAAACTTTTTAATACAGGTAATTATCTATTCTTTCAGAATGCACTGAAGCATGAAGCCAAAGAACGAAAAGAAACAGTAGACCGCCTGCATCATGATATAGATATTTATATTAAGCAGATAGTTTTCGATGATGGTTTTCAAAAGGAAATTGAAAATTATGGGAAAGGACAATATCTTTTGGAAGAAGCTATTCCTGTTATCGGTCAAATAATAGAAAATGACAGGCAAAAGGAAGTCAAATTCAATGCAGAGATAACATTGAACGATAAGCAAATAAATGAAATCAACAATTTGCTTGGTCAAGCCGAAACTCATATCAAAACAAAAGAAGCATTGGAAGTAGCAAAAAGAAAATACGAAGAAAAAACACCTGTACTTCAAACGCTAAAGGATGAATTTGACAAACAAAACGCTCATCAACCTGAAATTGAAAAATTATTATCCGAATATTCCATTTCAAAAAACAGGATTAATGATTACAGAGAATTAGAAGAAAATAAAAAACGTATAGAAGAAAAGATTGCCCGAAAGACAGATAAAGAAAGAAAAAAAGACTTATCCAACAACCAACTTTTAGAAAAAGAAAAGGAGAAAGAAAATTGCAGAAAGATGCTTGAGAGTTTGAAAGATACAGGACTAAATAGCGAACGTCTGGCAAACGAAAAGCAAGAAATAGATAAAAAACTTTTAGCGCTAAAAGAAAGCGGTATTCTGCTTAAACAACAAACAGAACAACTTAAAGGGGAAATAGAGAAGAAGAAAGAACAGGAACTCATTCTCAATGACAGGAAAAATAAATTGGAAAAAGCAAAAAATCGCATTGATGATTTGAAAGATTGTCAAATAAATGCCGAACGCTTAAAAAACAGTAAAGAGCAAGAAGAACAAACCAATCTCAAATTAGAAGATTTGGGAGGCAATTTTAAAAGACATAAAAATCTAAACCAAGACTTGTCAAGTAAACAGGAAGAATACAAACATTTGCACAGCGTTTCCGAAGGAATGGAAAATAAATACAGGCAATTGAATAGAAATTTTCTTGATGCACAGGCAGGTATTTTAGCACAAAAACTTCAACACGGAGAAAAATGTCCTGTATGTGGAGCAACGGAACATCCTTTCCCTGCAAAATTAGGCGAAAATGTTCCGAAAGAAGTTGATGTGCAAAAAGCAAGAGCAGACAGCGATAAGGCTTTACAATCTTTGTCTCAAAAAGCAAATGAAATCAGTGTATTGAGGAATAAAATCGAAGAACTTCAAAGACAAATCGACGGACAAGCAGTACTCCTAATTCCTGATTATCGGTTTGAATTAATCGAAGATCAAATCAATGGGGCAAAAAGAATGCTCATCGATAAAATGCAAACCGTAAACGAACAATTGACTTTGGCGCATAATAATATAAAAGAAAAGGAGCAATTAGAAAAGTCAATCGTACCATTAGAAAAAGAAATCAGTGATGTAGACAAACTAATTGCCAATACGAATACAACTGTCATAACGCTCGAAACAGAAATCAAAAATACAAAAAAGACACTCGCAGAATTAATCGGTTTACTTTCCGAAGAAGGCGCTGAGATTTTATTGGATAAAGGGAGAGAGACATGTAAGAATTTATCCGCACAAAACAATGAACTGAAACAGAAAATAGACATTGAACAGAATAATATCAAGAAAAAATTAAAACTTGAAAAGGAGACGTTTCCAACTTTGGAAAAAGAAATCATAGCCTTAAAAACAAACAGTGATCACTTGTCAAGTTCAATTATTGCGCTTGAAGCAGAAATTAAATCCATCAGTGAATACAATGTAAAAAAGGCGGAAACGCTTCCTTTTAAAACCCAATCGGAAGCAGAAAATGATTTGGCGCAAAAAGACAGGAAAATAAAGGAACTGAAGACTGCCATCGAAACTTCCAAAAAGACTTACGAAGTTTGTCAAACAGAAGTTTCTAATTTGAGCGCTACAATAGAAACTCTTGAAAAGCAGATAAAGGATATTCCAGAAATAGATATTGAAGCGCGAAAACAGCAACTTTTGTCTTTACAAACAGCAAAAAATGATTTAAATAAGCAAATGCAGGAAATCAATCGTCGTTTGAAAAACAATGAAGATACTTTAAAAAAGATACTGCGTAATCAGGAAGAGGTTTTAAGAGCGGAAAAAGATTTTAGAATTATCAATGAACTTGCCGATGTTGCGGCAGGCGCTTTTAGTGGGGAGCAAAAGATACAGTTCGAAACCTTTATTTTGATGCTTTATTTTGATAAGATAATTCAGCGTGCCAATCTTCGCCTGCTTGAAATGACCGCTCATAGATATGAATTGAAACGTAATGAAACAGGAGATAAACGTTCGCAGAGTGGGCTTGATCTTGATGTGCTTGATCATTATAATGGTTCTATTCGCAGTGTAAAGACTTTGTCAGGAGGGGAGACTTTTTTAGCTTCGCTTGCACTTGCATTGGGACTTTCAGATGAAATTCAACATAGCGCTGGCGGCATCAAAATGGATACTATGTTTATTGATGAAGGTTTTGCTACTTTAGACAGTGATACATTACAAATTGCCATGAAAGCGCTTGTTCATCTTGCCGAAGGTAATCGTCTTGTAGGTATTATTTCACATGTTGAAGAACTTAAACGCAAAATCGATAAACAAATAATCGTATCCAAAGACAAAAAGGGAACAAGTCATATTGAAATTATGGGAGAGTATGAAAAAAAATAATTCCGGAATATCCATGAAAAAATGTCCTTGTATCTTTTCGAGGCTGTGTGAAAAGTATTTTCGTAACAACAGAGATCGTCATTGCGAGGAGCGCAGCGACGTGGCAATCCCTAACAATCAATGCGTTTTGGGGTAGGGATTAGCTACGCTGCTCTTACGGGTGCTTCGCTGCGCTCGCAATGACGGCGTTGTTTGGAC
>JAIROC010000061.1 GCA_031257735.1 Bacteroidales bacterium
CATCCGTTCACCGCGAGGAGAATGGAACAATTCGACCGAAACCATCCGTTCCCCGCGAGGAGAATGGAACAATTCGACCGAAATCATCCGTTCACCGCGAGGAGAATGGAACAATTCGATCGAAATCATCCGTTCACCGCGAGGAGAATGGAACAATTCGATCGAAATCATCCGTTCACCGCGAGGAGAACGAGACAATTCGATAGTAACCTTTTTCCTGAAATGACAGAAACAAAATAATTTAATCGGAATTATATAAAATAATAAATATAATGTCAAAGAAATAAAAAAAATAAATAATTAAAATAAAAAGAAATGGATAGAATTATTGAAATAATTGAATTAAAAAAAATGAGAAATGAAACACATACGGAGTTTCATGAAGAAGTAAATCACATTCTTGTAAAATACAATGCTGAAATATCAGGTATTACTCCTCTTTATAGTCATTATCAGATTGTTTTAGATCACGAAAGAGAATCACTTGATATTATTCGAAAAAGCAGTATTACAACCAAGATTATGGAACAGGATCAAAATCGAGACGTTTCCTATCGTGGTTTTTTTGATACGATAAAAGGAGCAACAAATCATTTTAACGCTGAACACAGAGAAGCCGCGCGCATGCTCTCTAATACGTTTAAACATTACGGAAATATTGCTAAAAAAACATTAAACGATGAAACTGCTGCAATTAATAATTTAATAACAGAACTTAGAAAACCAGCCCTTTATCAGGCGCTCTCATTACTTGGACTGCTGGACTGGCTTGATCGATTGCAGTATGAAAATGATTTGTTTACTGAATTGATGAGAGAAAGATATACTGAAATATCTCAACAAACATCATACAGAATGGTAGAAACTCGAAAGGAAACAGACAAGTATTATCATGCTATCGTAAATCATATTGAAAATTTACATTTGTCTGAAATACCGGTAAATGAAACCTTTATTAAGGAATTGAACACTGTTATTAATTCTTTCAAGCATATCCTTGCACAGGAAACTGCCGAAAGAAAAAAATCTCCCAACGAGACAGAAACTGAAATAAATACGGAAACAGAAACAGAAACAGAAATAGAAACAGAAATAGAAAACGAAACGGATACAGATACAGATACAGAGAGATGATTTTTTTTTAAAAATTAATATTACCTCACGCTACCCCTCTTTACTTTTAGAGGGGATAGTTGTGGGGGACTTACAAAATCAACGTCTCTTTGCGAGTAAAATATTACTGAATAATAAGATTAATACATTTGCAATAAATAAATAAGACTGCTATTTTGCTGTAACGAAAAAGATATAATAGAAAGACCTGATGATAGAGACAATTACAAGGACGAAATCAAAGCCTTCTTTTATCCCTACTCTTTTTTTCTATTTGAAGAGAAAAACAGAATACAGTCTAAAAAATAATAACACAAAAATATTATGGGAAAAATTGAATATAACGAAGATTACAAAAGTTTAATATCATCTTTGACAGATGAAGAGTTGACAAAACAATATTTGCAACGTGAACGCTATATCAAAAAATATCTTAAGTTACTGATAGAGGAAGTAACTAACAGAGATTTACCGTTGTTAGAACTTGCGCCGGGTGTTCTGAAAAAAGTATCAAACACTAACCTGTACAATTTTTATAATGACTTTGCCAATGAGAAAAATATACAAACATTGATTGAACAGGAAATTACAAATAGAGGCTTCAACATGGAAACATTGGAAATAGAAGTTGAACGGGAAAACAAGAGATGGAAAAAAAGATATTGAGATTTAATTTTGCACAGCCTCTTAGCTAATTGAAAATTGAAAATTGAAAATTGAAAATGAACTGACGCACATTGCTAATTGAAAATTGAAAATTGAAAATTGAAAATGGGTTGACGCACATTGTTTGAAACAAACTCCTCTCTGTATTCTCTGTAGTTAAAAAGTAAGGGCTGAAAGCCCGAAATCAATAGCACAGGGCAACGCCCTGTGTAACGTAAATTCCTAAAAACTAAGCCCCGTCATTAATTGAAAATTGAAAATTGAAAATTAGCTGGCGCAAGATTATCATAATTAATTGTATTAATTTCATTTTCAATTTTCAATTTTCAATTTTCAATTTTCAATTATTGAAGGGCGTTGCCACTGTGCTAATGATTTATGGCTTTCAGCCATTGTAAAAGCGACATTCTTTAATTCTATTTCATGATGGACAAAATGACATTATGAAAGCGCGATTATTCAACATATCAATCCTGCCTGTTTTCAAAATGTATCAACTCATAATGACGAATATACGAAACGTTTGATAGTTTTCGGACAGATACTAAATAGCTATGCTGCTCTTACGGATCATCATTGAAAATTAAAAATAAATCGTATAATCAAGTTGTTTTTGATATTTTCTGTTCCGTTTACAAATGTCATTATTATTTTTTCGACGCAGAAGGATAATATCTTACAATGAGGGCGTATTGATTGTCGTTTATGCCTTTTGAGACAGCCCCTTATCATTATTTTTATATCAAATAGATTGTGTTTTCCAAAAATAGTGTACTTTTGTATCGTAATAAGAATGATGTAAGTCATATTGTTAATCAAGATAATAAAGAAAGAGACAGATGCCTTTTAAAAAAATAGAAAAAAAGAATAACAACGAGACCCCGTTGATGAAACAATACAACGCTTTCAAAGCAAAATACCCTGATGCATTATTATTATTTAGGGTGGGTGATTTTTATGAAACATTTGGAGAAGATGCAATTAAAACATCAAAGATATTAAATATTATATTAACTCGTCGCTCCAATGGTTCGGCGGCGGCTGTAGAATTGGCAGGTTTTCCACATCATGCACTTAATAACTATTTGCCAAAGTTGGTACGTTCGGGATTAAAAGTCGCTATTTGCGACCAATTAGAAGACCCTAAATTAGCAAAAACCATAGTCAAACGCGGAATAACAGAACTTGTTACTCCGGGAGTGTCTTACAGCGACCAAATATTGGAAACAGGTAAAAATAATTTTTTAGCCAGCGTTCATTTTTCATCGCAACAAATAGGCGTTTCTTTTTTGGATATTTCTACCGGTGAATTTTATGTCGCACAAGGAGATGCTGTATATATTGATAAGTTGTTTCAAAATTTTGCTCCGAGTGAAATTGTTGTAGAAAAAAGTAAACTACCATCGTTCAAGGCTGAATATGGAGATAAATATTTATGTACCACGTTTGATGATTGGGTATTTACCTACGAATTTGCTTCAGAACTATTATTGAAACATTTTCAGGTAAATTCCTTTAAAGGCTTTGGCGTAGAGGAGCAACAGGAAGGATTAATCGCAGCTGGAGCAGCATTGCATTACCTGTTTGAAACACAACATAATCATATTGCACATATCACAAAATTATCTCGTATAGAAGAGGATAATTATGTATGGTTAGATCGTTTCACCATAAGAAATTTAGAATTAATAAATTCACATAACGAACATGCTGTTACCTTACTTGACGTCATAGACAAAACAATTACCCCTATGGGTTCTCGCCTGTTGCGAAAATGGCTTTTATTGCCGCTCAAAAATAAAATCTTAATAGAAGAAAGACACGATGTAGTTTCCTGTTTGATAGCAAATCAGGAATTGATGCTTTCCATTGCAGAACAAATCAAGTTAATTGGCGATTTGGAACGTTTAATTTCTAAAGTAGCTGTTTCAAGGATTAATCCCAGAGAATTATTACAAATCAAAAAGGCGCTTTATGCGGTAGCGAAAATAAAAAAAATCTTGGAAGAAAATACAAATCCAAGTTTGCAAAAAATTAGAACCCAACTAAACGAAGCCGAACCTGTTTGTCAATACATTGAAAAAATGATTGTTCAAGAGCCTCCTGTCAATTTTGTAAAAGGAGGCGTAATTGCAGATGGAGTTGATGAAGAATTGGATGAACTGCGTAAAATTGTCTTCTCAAGTAAAGACTATTTACTTTCTCTGCAAACAAAAGAAGCAAAACGAACAGATATTTCTTCACTGAAAATTGGCTATAATAATGTGTTCGGTTATTATCTTGAAGTTACAAATGCTCATAAGCATAAAATACCTAAAGAATGGACGCGAAAACAAACGCTTACAAATGCAGAACGATATGTTACCGAAGAACTGAAAGTCTACGAAACAAAAATATTGGGCGCCGAAGAAAAAATATTGACCATAGAACAACGCATATTTAATGAATTACTGACAAAGTTGCTGGATTGGATAGCTCCTATTCAACTCAATGCAAAATTAATTGCCAAGTTGGATGTTTTGTATTCATTTTGTGTTATTGCAAAAGCGAATAATTATGTCCGTCCTCTGATAAACGAAAGCTATACAATAGATATACAACAGGGAAGACATCCTGTAATAGAAACACAATTACCGATAGGAGAAAAATATATTGCCAATAACATGTATTTGGACAACGAAAGACAACAAATATTGATGATTACGGGACCTAATATGTCAGGAAAATCTGCCTTATTACGTCAAACGGCATTGATAGTATTGTTGGCGCAAATAGGTTCGTTTGTTCCAGCTGAAGCGGCGTCAATAGGTATTGTGGATAAAATATTCACACGTGTAGGGGCTTCCGATAATATTTCATCGGGGGAATCTACCTTTATGGTGGAAATGAACGAAACCGCAAGTATTTTGAATAATATATCCAATCGCAGTTTGATATTATTAGATGAAATTGGTCGCGGAACAAGCACGTATGATGGCGTTTCTATTGCGTGGGCAATTGCCGAATTTTTACATGAACATCGTTTGTATCGATCAAAGGTTTTGTTTGCTACCCATTATCATGAATTAAATCAAATGGCAGATTCTTTCAAAAGAATTAAAAACTTTCATGTAAGCGTGAAAGAAATGAATAACAGAGTACTTTTTCTCCGTAAATTAGTTCAAGGCGGTACAGAACACAGTTTTGGAATTCATGTTGCACGCATGGCAGGAATGCCGCCCGAAGTTATCAGACGTGCAGACGATATACTAAACAAACTTGAAAAATCAGGACACGAAAATTTAACTAAAAATCTTAATGCCTCTGCTTCAAAAGCTGATGCTGTTCAGTTGAGTTTGGTTGCCTTTGATGACCCTGTTCTCTTACAAATTAAAGCAGATATCCTCAACACAGATATTAATTCCTTAACCCCCGTAGAAGCTCTGATGAAATTAAACGAAATAAAAACACTGATAAAATAAAAATATATGGATTATCCTGTTTAACTAGAGCTTGTCTATAAAGTATAAAAAAGTAATCAATAAGTCATCATTGCGAAGGAAAAATGTCCCGTTAGGGACAAAATGTTGGTAGAAAATACAGCAGCTATTCTCCTCTTGAGCGCGCCGTCAGGTGTGCCATGTAAGATATTATCAGGTTGATTTACATTCTGTCCCTAACGGGACAGGAAAGAAAGGCAGGTATTCATCTGTTTCTACCAACATTTTGTCCCTACGGGACAGGACGCCTATTTCAATAGCGCCTCATTGGGGAATAGTGAACATTATCTGGAAATATTCCGACTTTAAAGACAGACACTAATTATCTGGTTTAAAGACAAGTGTCGTCCCTTCAGGACTTTTGTATAGTATGCGATACCTAATCCGTAAGCTAAAGCATAGGGTTAATAAAATGCTGTCCCTGCGGGACATATAGCTAATATTAGTACGGATTAAAACAACTATTAAAATCGCGACAATCCATTCTATGCCAAGTTAGGAGTTCTGAACCTGAAGCAATATAGAAATATTACGCAATACACATAACCTTATTTTCAACCTTATTAAAAAAAACAAAACAACCTTAGTAGAGCAAATGCAGATACATCCATCCCACAATCCTCTTACCTTATTACATTGAACCGAATAATCGCTGTTTAAATAAGGTAATAAGGTTGTTTGTGTGTGTTGTATATCCTTGCTACTAAGGTTATTTGTTGGGAAAATAAGGTTGGAAATAAGGTTTTATTATATTTTGCTCATTACCTACGGCGCTCTTCGCTACGGGGGGTGAAATGGAAAATGTATTAAAAATAAATGCAGGCATAGCTTGCTCGGATAGAGCGAACGAGGATTTCATACTTTTTTTTGAATTACAAGGAGGCTATATGCTAAAATATTTTTCACACAGCCTCCCAAGAATTGAAAATAATGGATAGTTTATCATGTCTTCTATTTTTTTATCACATATACTCTTTCAAATACATGTTTTTCGTCCTGTAGTGATTCAACAACGATAAAATGTCCATTATGAACATAATAAGAGGCTTTATCGTCTTTTTTGATGGATTCATTTTCCATAGACTTTTCTAATTCATCCATTGTTTTAACTTTCTCATCATAATCATACCAATCAACGGTCAGCATGTTATTTTGATTTTTTCCAATGGCATGAAATCTTTTTCCTCTTTCACCTTTACTATAGACAACAAGTCCATTTACTTCATGTTTCTTTTGGTAATCATTTTCTTGCATTAGCATTTCCCATTTTTCGGTCGATTGATCCAGAAACTCAATAATTACATCACTTGATATTTTTATAAAGGTATCTCCCTCTAATTCGATGTACTCAACTTTTGATTGTCCGTATACGAAACCTATACACAGTTGCAAAAATAGTCCTAAAAATATTTGCTTCATTCTTTTCATTTTCATTTATTTTTTATGCTCTCTAAATGTCCTTACTAGGGACAGAATAATTATATTAAAATTATGGCTGCAAAAGTATAAATTTATTTCCACTTTTGGGCATGTTTTCCCAAGAAGTTATCAACAGTGATTGTTGATAACATATATACATATCTAATTAGTATTTAGTATTATACATAAGCAAATATTATCTTTAAAACAAAAGGCATCTATAGATTGAGTAGAATATGTGTAAAAAAAGTGCATATTTCTGCTACATTTCGATTAAAACACAGACGACATAAAGAACACAAAAGAGAGTCTGACCCAAACAAAAACGGAGACGCTATGCCGAACGGCGCTGGTAAAGCCCGCAATGAGGAGGTTAAAATGTGTTGCTTGGTAAAAAAAGCAATTACCTCTTTTGTTCGCACTGAAAAAAAGGGCTCTATAACGTTTAGTGTGGGTAGAAAAAAAAAGACTATCTTTGCATCATGAATAGTAAAGAAATATTTGTATTGGCATTAGGGTTACAAACCCCATGGGAAATAAAAGAAGTAAGATT
>JAIROC010000135.1 GCA_031257735.1 Bacteroidales bacterium
GCTATGAAAATCAAATCGAAGTATGAATCAGGAATAATACGTATGTCAAGTATCGGATTTGATGTAGTAGAAACAAGCGAAGAGCCGCTTCTTATTCAACAGGGACAAAGACGAGCAACAGTAACGAAAGCGAAATTGATAGAAGTATCACTAACAGATATAGGCGCAAATGATGATGCGCTTGTACTGTACAAAGACGGGAAAATGATAAGTCTTTCAATAGGAGATGACAAAGACATTATACCAACACTTAAGAAGGATAAAAATAAGGAAAATAAAAATAACGAAAGTAAATACGAAATGAAATTAATAGCATTAAAATTAGGGTTGCCGGAAAGTGCGACCGAGACAGAGATTTTGCAAAAAATCGGAGAACTACAACAGTCGTCCAATCAGGTTGTGAAACTGCAAAAGCAGTTAGATGACCAGTTAGATTCTGCTATCGACCAATGTGTTGAAGCTGCAATTAAGTCAAAGAAAATCACAGCTGAAAAGAAGGCGCATTTTGTAAGTATAGGGAAAACGTCAGGTTTGGAAGTACTGAATGCAACGTTAGAGATGATAGAGCCAGCAATAAAGCCATCAGACGTTATCCACAAAAGCGGGACAGAAGGAACAACGTACAAAAAGATGAGCGAAGTACCTGAAAGAGAGCTGTTAGAAATGCGTAAAAAAGACATAGAGACATACAAGAGGCTATTCAAAGCTGAGTATGGATACGAGCCGGAAATTGAAAATTAAGAATTAAAAATTAAAAGTGATGAAGAGAATAATTGTGATGTTTGCCTTGGTGGTGAACTTTTTAGTTGGAGGCACAATAGCCTCGTATGCGGGTATATCGCCTATTGTAGGAGGCATAGTAATGAACGGGATAGCGATGTTATCGCCGTTGTTTGGATGTGAATATTCGCTCAAATCGGGAATATATACAGAAGTATGGACGGGGGAAATGATAAAGGCGTTTCGGACGTCAATGGAAAGCATAGGATGGTTAAATAGAATAAGAAGTTACGACCAATATGCTGAAAATGATGTAATACACTTTGTACATATAGGAGGAGATCCTAGTGTTTTGATAAATAATAATACGTATCCGATAGCTGTAGAAACATTGGATGATGCGGATAAGGCAATCAGTTTAGACAAATACCAAACAAAAGCAACAGTGATAACGGATGACGAACTGTACGCAATTAGCTATGACAAAATGGCGTCAGTGATAGAACGCCATAAAGAGGCAATGTTGGAAAAGAAATATAGCAAAGCGTTACATGCCTTAGCGCCGGGAGCGGATAGTAATGCAACGCCTGTTATACTTACCAGCGGAGCAAGAACTGCAGACGGAAAAAGAAAAACTATTTTACGTACAGATATTATAAAACTGAAAAAGAAATTCGACACCGCAAAAATACCGCTGTCAGGGCGTATATTAGTGCTATGCCCTGACCATGTGAATGACTTGTTGGAAAACGACCAAAAGTTTGCCGAACAATACTACAACTATACGACAGGAAAAATTAGTAACATGTATGGATTTGAATTATACGAATATGTTGATTGTCCGTATTACCGTAGAACAGGAAGCGGACCATACACATATCCAAAATTAGCATTTGGAGCAACTATTACTGCGGCAGATTCTCAGGCATCAGTAGCGTTTTATGCACCGCGGATGATGAAGGCAACAGGAAGTACAACCGCCTATTTAAGCGAAGCAAAAACAGACCCACTCAACCAACAAAATTTGTTGAACTACAGACACTATTTCATTTGCCTTCCACTAAAAGATGAAGCAATAGGAGCAATAGTAAGCGAGTTGTAAGAAATTGAAAATTGAAAATTGAAAATTGAAAATGAGGCTGACGCTTCAATAATTGAAAAAGGGGTAAGCAGACCTTACCCCTACATAAGACGCAAAAAAATAATTCATAATTCATAATTAAGATGGCACAGACAAAGAAAAAAAGTAGCGATGAAGTGGAAAATGTTGGCGTATCTGCATCCACTGATCTGGACGAAAGTACAAGGGTTGATACGCCAACCCTTGTTTTAAAAAATGCAGAAAGGGCAAAAGAGATATTTAAAACATATCCAAGTCGAGAAGTGATATATTTCACTTCAGACGGTTATGCTTTTTTTGAGAAGAGTGATGCAAAAAATCACGGGAACAGTTTAGAAAAAAAAGAGATTGAAACAATAAAAAAAGATAAATGAAATGGCATTACCAAGCGTAAAAATAAGTTTTGAAAATGGGTCATTAGGGAGCGTAGTCCCCAGCGCGGAAGGAGTAGTTGGATTAGTATGTACAGGAGTTGCTGTTGCGGGCACGGGCATGTTGGAACTTGGGAAGCCCTATATTTTGCGTAAAATAGATGATTTGGTTGCGTTGGGAGTTACATCATCACCAACAGATAACAATTCATTTCTTTACAGGCATGTTAAAGAGTTTTACGATGAAGCAGGAGAAGGAGCAGAACTGTGGCTTATGTGTTTTCCAAACACAGACAAACAGTCTGATTTGGTTGATAAAACAAAAGAAAAGGCAAAGAAGCTCATAGGAGATTCAAACGGACGAATAAGGACGTTGGGAGTTGCATTTAATCCTGTCCACGACTATAATCCTACGATTAGCAAAGGAGTAGATGAAGACCTTTTCGTGTCCATGCTGAATGCACAAATGTTAGGAGAATGGTCAACGAACACATTATATTCACCTGTTATTATCATGTTGGAAGCAAGACAATTCAATGAAACCGTTACAGATTTGGAAGATTTGTCTACGTATAGTTATAATCGAGTAGGAGTTATGTTGGGTGATTCGATAAAAGGTTCAAAAGGGTCAGGTATGGGTCTAGTATTGGGACGTATATCACGTATACCAGTACAACGTCACATAGGACGAGTGAGAGACGGAGGCTTGAAGATATTAAATGCATACATAGCAAACAAGCAGGTAGAATATTCAGACATAGAGACAATAAACGACAAAGGCTATATCACGATGCGAGTTTTTGCGGGAAAATCGGGATATTTTTTCAACGATGATAATCTTTCGACGGCAGTATCAGACGATTATAGGAGTATAGCCCGTCGGAGAACGATAGATAAAGCATACCGGATAGCGTATACAACACTATTGGAATATCTGCACGATGAAATACCGATAACAAGTACGGGGGGCTTAGTACCAGCGATAGCAAAGAGTTGGGAGAGTGAAGTAGAACAGGCAATTGTTACGCAAATGACAGCAGAAGGGAATCTTGGTGTAGATACAACAGACCCAAAGGACAAAGGGGTAAAATGTTATATAGACTATGAGCAAAATATAGTGAGTACAGGGAAATTGGAAATATCATTAAAAGTAAAGCCATACGGCTATGCGAAATATATAGATGTAAAATTAGGATTTATCACAATAGAAAGTTAAAAAGATATGGCGCTAATAAATGGAAGACAATACGAATTTTCAGACGTTACATTGGTGATGGGCGGCAGAGACGTTTCAGGACTACGAGGGATAAAATACGGTTCAAAACAAGAGAAGGAAGTAATTTATGGAAAAGGGAATAAGGGGATGTCGATTCAAAAAGGGAATATCTCACATGAGGGAGAAATTACGGTTACTCAAAGTGAATTAGAGACGCTTAAATTGCTGGGCGGGGGTTCGGTGTTGAATTTAAATCTGAATGCAGTAGTATGTTACGGAAATCCCTCAAAAGGAGATGTACTGATTACGGACAAAATAAACGATATTCAATTCACAGAAGAAGAGAAAGAGCTAAAACAAGGGGACAAATTTATGGAAATTACGCTTCCATTTATCTGTCTTGACATCGAATACCAATCAATATAAAAAGGATATGTATAAAGCAACAAAGGAACAAATCGGGGAATGGAAACAAAAGCACGGAGCTGTATTTTGTATCAAAGTAGAAGATAAGGCATGTTACTTAAAAAAGCCAAGTCGTAAGGCATTAGGCTACGCATCAATGGCAGGGAAAGAAAATCCGTTAAAATTTAATGAGGTATTATTGAACGACTGCTGGCTATCTGGAGATGAAGAAATAAGGACAAATGACGATTTATTTTTGTCGGTATCAGCAAAGATTTCGGAGTTGATAGAATTGAAGGAGGCGGAGTTGGAAAAGTTGTAGAGGCTTCGGAGGTAGACGAAAAGGATACCCTTCGGATAGCGAATGCGAGTTTGCGGTATTATATGGGTATTATCGACCCCGAAAGCCTTAGCGATGAAGAATGGGCGATGCGATTGAAGGAATTGGAATATATACGAAAAACGGAAGCGAAAGCGAACAGGTCTAAGTAAATATAGCGGCAAGGATGAAGATTAGATAAAGGAAGCCATAAAGAATGATAATTAAATTAGCCTGTGTTGGTTTTTTGTGTCGGTTTAGGTAAGCAACGACAAAAGGGATAGCAGGAAAGAAGAGAATAAAAAGCGCCAACTTAAAAGAGGCTTTTATCAAAAAGGGTATCCAAATAAGGAGAACCCCAACAATCAAATAAATAGCAATAATACACATGTGATAAGAATTAGATTGCAAAGATACAATAATTGATAATTCAACAATTGAAAATTGAAAATTGAAAATTGAAAATGAAAACTTCAACAATTGAAAATTGAAAATGAAAATACAATTGAAGAGATAATTCATAATTCATAATTAAAAATTAAAAAGTATGGCTGACTTGACATATACATTAAATTTAGCGGGGAACTTGTTTGGGAAACTCAAACAGATAAATATACTGAATGAGGAGCAATTAGACAAATGGTCTGAAGTACAAAAGAAGGTAGTATCAGCGACAAACAGTATGAACAATATGGGAAAAAGTATTGGTTCAATGAATCAGCGCATATCGGCATTGAGAGCGCAAAAAGAATGGATACCGTCAAGCAACAGGGAGGCAATACGAGCAACAAATAAAGAGATAAAAGAACTTGAGCGAGAAGTTGAGAAATTAGAAAGTCTGAACGGAGGGAAGCTGGAAGGATGGTGGGAGGAATTGAAAACATCAGTACCAGCGCTAAATGCTTTGACGAATCCACTTGCATTGGCGGCTGCAGGGACATACAAATTAACGGAGTATTTAGGGGGTTCAAAGCAGGCATATTTGGAGGAGAGCGTGGAAGTAACAAAGCTGTCTCAAATCATGAAAAATACGATGGGAGCGAGACAAGAAGAGATAGAGAGTATCTTAGAACTGACGTCGGCACAACAAAAACTTGGCGTAATCGGAGATGAAGTACAGCTTTCAGGAGCACAGGAACTATCGACCTATCTACAGAAAAGCGAGAGTTTGAAAAAGCTGCTACCGGCAATGAATAATATGCTTGCGCAACAATATGGGCTGAATGCAAGTCAAGAACAGGCAGCAAATATAGGAATGATGATGGGAAAAGTAATGGAAGGGCAAACGCAAGCATTAAGTCGTT
Organism: Bacteroidales bacterium; assembly: GCA_031257735.1. GTDB lineage: Bacteria > Bacteroidota > Bacteroidia > Bacteroidales > WCHB1-69 > JAIROC01. The sequence continues at coordinate 5,456 of JAIROC010000135.1, forward strand.
ATGGATATAGATTTACAGAGGCAGAGGAGAAACTGCTAAAAACGGGAACAGAAGCACAACGCGCAGCGATATTGTATGATATAATAACCAATTCTGTTGGGAATGTAAATGAAGCGATTGCGAATACGCCTGAGGGGAAACTCGTCCAACAGGCAAACAATATGGGAGATTTACAGGAGCGAGTTGGTAAATTAGTCATTCTGTCGGAGTCTGCATTTTCACCTGTGATAGGGAAGGTGGGTGAATTTATGGATAAGATAATTACTTTTTTTGAGACGCACAGCGAAAAGATAGAGGGTATTATCGGCAATGTTGTTGTAGTGATAACAGGAGCAATGAATGTATTATGGAAAGTATTGGGGTGGGTGAAGGATGGATTTATGGGATTTATAAACGGCATTCGTAGCGGGAGTTTCGTACTGACCTCCCTTGCAATAATAATAGGGGTAATAACAACAGCTATCATTCTGTACAGTGTATGGACAAAAATAGTAGCGATAGCGACGCAAGTATGGGCAGGGGCACAGGCATTATTGAATACAATTATGACATTAAATCCCATAGGATTGGTAATAATGGGTATAGTGGCATTAATAGCGATTATTGCATTTGTATGTTATAAAATTGAGGGATGGGGTTCACTATGGGAGGGGATAATCGGATTTATGAAATTTGGTTTTCTTGGCTTTGTAGAGAGCGTTAAATTATATTTCAATACATTAGTAAGCGGGATATTAACGGGAATAGATTTAATAAAACTTGGATGGTATAAATTTAAGGAAGCAATAGGGATAGGGGACAGTTCCGAGAATCAGAAAGCAATAGCTGAGATAAATTCATCAGTAGAAGAGCGACAAAAAGCGATAGCGGAAGGAGCAGGGAAGGTAGCAGAATACAGCAAAAAAGCAAAAGAGTCGCTGGGAAAGATAGAGATGAAATGGGACAGCGAGAAAACGTTGGGGGACTTTTTCAGTTCAACGCAAGAGCAATTAGGAATAGGGACAAATGCACAATTACAGGCGTCAATAGGAGGTGTTGGAGGAGATAAATTAGATGGAGAAGGCAGTAATGGAAGCAAAACGAACGAGGCTATAGTAACAGGCGGTTCTCGCAATACGGTGGTCAATATCAATATTGGAGATGTTGGGAGGCAAATGACATTTTATGGTAGTTTTTCGGAAAACAAAAACGACATAAAACGAGAACTGACATCGCTAATGTCAGAAATACTTGGTATGGCTGAAACACAGGTTTAGAAAATTGAAAACTTCAACAATTGAAAATTGAAAATTGAGAATGAAATGTAAGGGGTAAGCAGACCTTTAGGGGTAAGCAGACCTTACCCCTAGCAAGGCAAACTAGAATAACACATAAATAAAATGATATATTTAAATTTTGCGACAGGAATAAATTTACCACCGTATTGGCGTAATCACGAGGTATTGATAGAAGGTACTGACAAAGAAGGGAAACAAGCAATAGCAAATGGGAAGTTATTTCAAGACCCTTTGAGCATCAAATGGGAAGATGAATCGACATGGTTTGATTTTCCCCTAGATCCTGTGATTTCAATTTCAGGAAAAAATAACATAATCAAAAGGAATGTACTAAAAATAAATAATATAGGAAATAGACGCGGGAGCATCAAAGAAATATGGTCTCAAGATGATTATGAGATAGAAATAGCAGGATTGCTGATAGGAACAGAAGGACAATTTCCTGAAGACGCTTTATATCAATTAAGAATATATCTTGAAGCGCGAAAGCCACTTGAGGTAGTTGGAGAACTTTTCAGCCTGTTCAATATATCAAAGATAGCGATAGAGAGTTATTCATTACCGTTTACCAAATCGAAAGAAAACCAGATGTATAATATAAAGGCGGTGTCCGATGACGCGTTCGACTTATTAGTGAAAGGATAGTTTATGTATGTAATGAATTACGATATACGGATAGGAGAATACAAGCTGAAGACATTAGACAGCGTAAAGATAGAGAAATCGGTAGAGAATCTATCTGACAAGGCAACTATTGTCATTCCCGGGACATACATCAATCGAACACTTGAAGTAGAAGATAAGATTAAGGAAGGAGACAGGGTGCTAATTCGGTTTGGGTATGATAATAATCTTGCAACAGAGTTTCAGGGGTATTTAAACAGTGTATCAACCGACAATTCGACGATAAAGATAGAATGCGAAGATGCCACTTTTCTGTTTAAAAAACCATTGTCGGATAAAGAGCATAAGGAAATAAGTTTAAAGGATTTGCTTGGTAAAGTTATTGATGAAATTAATACGCTAAATACATTGTCAGGGACAGCAACAGATTATAAACTTTCGTGTGATTTTAGTTTTAGCTACAGTAAATTTACCATTTTCAAAGCGAACGGGATGGATGTATTGAAAAAAGTACAGGAGGATACAAAATCAAATATCTATTTTGAAGGAGATACCTTACATGTACATGCACAATACTCGTATATACCCAATTCTGAGCCTGTAATCTTTGATTTTTCGCACAATATAGAGAAGTCCGATTTAAAGTACGTAAAATTAAAAGATAAGAAAATAGAGATAGAGGTTCACTATACAGACGCCAGCGGGAAAACAAAGACAGAAAAATACGGACAGTCAGGGGGTGAAAAAAGGACGCGCTATGTAAACACAGACGACACTACTTCATTGAAAAAAGCGGCTGAAAACGAGTACAATCTTTGGTCATACGATGGATATGAAGGCAGTTTAACGGGGTGGTTAATACCGTACGTAGAGCCGTCGTATCAAATAATGCTACGGGATTCGGAGCAGCTGCAAAAACAAGGGATATACTACGTACTTGGGACGGAAACAAGTTTTAGCAGTTCAGGCGGGGAACGTAAAATAAAAATAGGAAGGAGGCTTGGGTGAAAAATCAATATCGACTACCGGGGTTGTCTGTAACAAAGCTAATGGTAAAATCTTCCTGTTTGTCTACGAAACGAATGGTAAAATCGGCATCTTTTTCGGAGGTTACCCATCTCCACTCGCCGCATTTTTTGGGGTTTGTATTTACGACCATAACATACATGTCAGCATATCGAATGTCTACAACTCTAACATCGAAGTCTGCACGTACTTTGGGGTTGGTAATTACTTTAACGTCTCCATATAGTTTGAATGAGGAACTTTGGAAGCCAAAGGACAAAGTTACTTCACAATCATTAATCAAAGGATGTTGTGCCTGTGCGCTATATAATACTGTAAAACTTATAAGTAAAAGGATAATTAATTTTTTCACGACAATTAGATTGAATGTGCAAAGATAATAAAAATACAAATAGATGGATGAACTCGGAAAAATAAAACGGAGCATACAAAACATAAAAGGGAAAACATCAGCGCCATTGTTTGTGGTACAGGTGGAAAAAGTCAATGGAGCAACGTGCAATGTAAACTATGATGGATGTTCATTGTCGGATGTACGATTGCGTTCTGTTATCAATGGGAATGCAGAACAAATACTTATTACGCCCAAAGTCAATAGCTATGTTTTAGTTACTGATTTATCAGGGGGCAATCTCACCGATTTGGCAATACTCGCTTACTCCGAAATAGAAAAAATCAACATCAAAATCGGAGAGACAACAGTAGACGTAAATAATACAGGCATCGTATTTAATGGTGGTCAATTAGATGGGATGGTACAGGTTGTAAAGATGGTAGAATGGATGAATAAAGTATATACAGACTTACAAAAATTAATGGCATTGCTTGCTGTAATAGCCGTTGCACCAAATCCAGCTACGGGAGCATTGGAAGGGAAAGCAGTTTTTACACCGACAACCCCCCTTCCAATACTAGCAGATTTTAAAAATGACAAAGTAAAACACTAATGAGAGGTACAGGAATACAAATAAATAATAACTACGAACTTGAAATAAAAGTGAGACGTGATAAAGACGGCATAATAGTATCAGGATTGTCAATTGGAGATACAACATATCAAAACCAAGCCCTCATCTTGATATGTCAGAAAGGGGAATTAAAAAGCTCCCCTCTTACAGGCGTCGGAATAAATGATATATGCAACGATAACCAATTTACACTGTGGAAACGTGAAATCATAGAACAACTCGAAGCAGACGGGCAAACAATATACAAGCTGCAATTAGACAGCAAAGGAATGAAACTCGACGCAAAATACGTAAGCAATTAAAAATTAACAACTAAAAATTAACAATTAAAAATGGGACAACTAAAACATGAGAGAGATTGAAAGGAGTAGACGCGCGGTTGTGTGCAGTGGTTCGGAAAGCCGCTGAAAAAGCAAACTTTGATATAACAGTTTCGGAGGGGCTGAGAACGAGAGAAAGACAAGAGAAATTAGTCAAAGAAGGAAAAAGTAAAACGATGAATAGTAAACATTTGGTCGGTAAAGCAGTTGATTTGTATCCCTTGGGTTGCGATGAGATGATAAATTGGAATGGATTTACAGGTTTGATAAGAGTGATGCTTGAAGC
>JAIROC010000205.1 GCA_031257735.1 Bacteroidales bacterium
ATTATAAAAGAATGCCCCTATTACGGGTATAATAAGGGGCATTCAAGGTTCCGCTTGAGAAACGGGACCCCAAGCTATTTAATATTTAAAAAACAATACAATACTTAAGGAATATATGCTGAATACATTATACTCCATGGACTTTTTTCACCACGAATATTTTCCCAACGAAGGGCACAATAAAATTTTTTACCTCGTAGATTACTGTCAAACGTAAAACGAAAAGGGGTACGGGTATCGGAAGAAGTGTTCGTAAGTTGATCTAATTTTGTCGGGGCTTCATCAAGAATTGCCCAACAAATTTCTACGCCATGAATACCTTTGGGTTTCACTCTATTCTTGTCATCTCCATCCCGAAAATGAATAATCAATACACCCGCTGGACCCTGTTCTATCACTACCGCAGGCACAGACCTTAACAGAATTGTTGCTTCAGGATGATGTCCCTCCAAACGTGGTGGAAAATTCATTATCATCAAATCCTCATCTGTAACAAAAGGATTTTCTTTTAAAAAACCCATATACAATGTTCTGTATAAAGGTCTTAATTTTGTTTCTGCCGTTTTCAGATATTCTGTTATTCGAGGTGTTCGTTTTGATTTATCTTTCCATGCTTCAAAAGCTTCTACGAATGCTTTTCTTGCAATTTCAAATTCAGTATCAAGCCATTTCCCTATTTTTCCATCCAAACCCATACGGGAACGGTTCTTACTTTTTTTCAGGTATGACCATGTCTGAGATAAATGGTCATATAAATCCTCGTGATTTTTTGGCAACCAATCTATATTTCTCATAATAATTTTTAATTCATTTTACTTTTTTATCAACTTGTATTATCAACGTATTATCATATCATCTTATTATTTCATGCTCTAAAAAGGGAAAATATTTTTCTTTCTCATAATTTTGATGCTGAATATAAGTATTTCATTTCTGAAGATAACGCTCTCTCAATAGTATTATTGTATTATTATTACCTCCTGTAATAAAAAAACATTTTCTTTTGTTGTTTTTTCTCATTCATATCAATAGCACAATAGACTTTCTTTTTTGTATACGGATCCATACCCGAATAGAAAATGGTGGAAGACAAAGTCATGGGGGTTGGCGTAAAATCTTGAACTTGTTCGGGATAATATCGTAAGCGTTTCATTTTTTCGGATAAAAGATTCATGTCTGTAAGTGTACAGGCAGGATGCGAAGAAATAAAATAAGGAATAAGCTGCTGTTGTAAACCGTATTTCAGATTAATGTCATCAAATTTCTTTTTAAAGTCAAGAAAAGTAGAAAACAGAGGCTTTCGCATACATTTGACAATATGATCTTCGGTATGTTCGGGCGCAACTTTTAACCTTCCAGAGACATGTTTCCGGAGAAGCAGATCAATATATTCATTGAGGTGAAAATCTCGGCTTTTCTGTTTATCTTTAGATATTAAAAGATCGTAACGTATTCCGCTACCGATAGATATTTTTTTTATTCCTTCTATTTCGACTGCTTTTTTGTACAGATTAATCAATGGTTGATGGTCAAAATTCAAATTATTACAAACGTTCGGGAAGATGCAGGAAGGTTTTGAACATTTTTTGCAAAGGTCTTCGTTTTGTCCTTTCATTCTGTACATATTGGCAGAAGGACCTCCCAAATCGGTAAGATGTCCTTTGAAATATGGCATGTTTGCAATACATTTAATTTCTTTCAGTATTGATTTTTCTGAACGACTAACAATAATCTTTCCCTGATGAGCCGCAATAGTACAAAAGCTGCATCCCCCAAAGCAACCACGATGAATATTTACCGAAGCATTTATCATAACAAAAGCAGGAATATCACCTCGTTTGCTGTATTTTGGATGAGGTAATCGTGTAAAAGGCAAATCATATACGGCATCCAATTCCTGTTCGGACAACGGAGTTGCTGGCGGATTTACTACCAATAACTTATCATCTATCGCCTGCACAATGATACGTGGGTCGTTCCTGTTAAATTCTTTTTCAATGACGATAAAATCATCAGCAAATTTCTCTTTGGATTGCAAACAGGCTTTGTAGGAATTTAAAGAGACATAATGAGTATCTTTCAATTTATTGTTTCCTGTCAAATAGGCAATTTGTGGAAGATCATGAAAATCTTGTGGAACTACATTTTCTTTTTGCTTAAAGACATTCAGGATAGAACGTATCGGTTTTTCTCCCATACCATAAACCAATAAGTCAGCCTTTGAACTATACAAAATAGAAGGATAAAGTTGATTAGCCCAATAATCATAGTGAACAAATCTCCTCATGGACGCCTCAATTCCTCCGAGAACAATCAAGGCGTCAGGATAGAGTTTACGAATGATTTGCGAGTATACCTTAGTAGCGTAATCAGGACGAAATCCGGCAACATTTCCGGGCGTATAGGCATCGGTAGAACGTAAACGCTTGCCTGCCGTGTAATGATTAACCATAGAATCCATGCTCCCCGAACTGATACCAAAAAATAATCGTGGTTTGCCCAACTTTTTGAAGTCTCTAAGGTCGTCTCTCCAATTGGGTTGCGGAAGAATGGCTACGCGAAATCCTTCCTGCTCAATAATTCTCCCCAAAATGGCAATCCCAAATGAAGGATGGTCAATATAAGCGTCGCCCGAAATGAGAATAACATCAACATAATCCCAATTCCGAAGTTCCATTTCCTTCTTTGTAACAGGCAAAAAGGATTTTATATCAATCATACGGACGACTTATATTTCGATTAATTTTTTATATTTCAAACTACATAAGTATCCCAACTTGTACAAATTAAACAATGTAAGATTGGGGTATCTACTGTTGAAATTGACAAGCATTATCTTCCTGAAAAAACGAAACAAAAAGAAGAAAATATAAGTCATACCTGTATTTTCCAGAAAGATATAATATCTGAGCAAACGAATATTTGTAATCAGTTTATTCTTGTCAGAATATTGTTCCAATAAAATTTTCAGATTTTCTACGCCTTGTTTTGTTTTTTCCAAATAAACCACATTGGAATCTATTCCAATGTGATAAAGTGGATTGTCAATATGAACGACAGTATAATTTCGTTTTTGAAGTTCAAGCCCGAATAAAGTATCTTCATGTCCGTAGTTTTTCAACAGTTCATTAAAGCGAATGGATAAAAATAATTCTTTCGAGATGAGAAAATTAAAGGTTGAAAATTTCGCATTGGAATATTTACTTCGTTGTTTTGCAGATTTGGTTTCGCATTTCATTCCGTAAATCCATCTTAAATAGGCGTTGCGATTTGGTTTTTGCAACTTATATGTTGTTCCGCCGCAAACAACAATTTCTTTGTATTTGCAATAAGGAATATATCGTTTAATAAAGAAATCATCAACAGGTTCAGAGTCACAATCCATAAACAATAAATAGTCATATTGAGCCTGTCCAGCCAAATAATTTCGTGCAATGGCACGTCCAGCTTTGGTGGGAAGCTCAAATAAAGTAGTATTAGATAAACTACGAAGTATCAAATTATCTCGTTTACATGTATCGTCGGAATTATCATCCAGCAACAAAATTTCAAAAGGAATACCCGCTTGCATTGTTTGTTTGTGTAATTGACGTACAAGATTGACGGCATTATAATTATAGACAGGAATTAAAATAGACAGCATAAATTTTTATTCGAAAACTTTACCGTCTCTGATTTGTAAAACACGCGACGGTATTTGGTTAATAATTAAGAAATCATGTGTAGCCACAAGTACTGCTGTTCCTTTTTCAGCAATTTGTTTAAATAAATGGAAAATATCGTATGAAGATTCGGGGTCAAGATTTCCCGTAGGTTCATCGGCTAAAATAATATCGGGGTTATTAATCAATGCTCTGGCAATACAAACGCGTTGTTGTTCCCCCCCTGATAATTGATGAGGCATTTTATGTCCTTTGGTTTTTAGATCAATCATTTCCAATACTTCGCCAATTCGTTCATCACATAATTTTTTATTTTTCCATCCTGTTACTTTGGCAACAAATTTCAGATTCTCGTATACGCTTCTGTCTTGAAGCAATTGATAATCTTGAAATACAATCCCTAATTTACGTCTTAACCTTTGAATGTTTTTATTTTTTATTTTGTGCATATTATATCCTACCACTTCTATTTCTCCTGATACAGTTTCAATATCGCCATATAATAGCTTTAGTAAATTACTTTTACCTGATCCTGTTCTCCCTACAACATAGACAAATTCGCCTCTGTTTATGGAAAATGAAACATCAGACAGAATGAGAATTTTTTGCTGAAAAACATCTACATTCTTTAAACGGATAATAGGAGTTATTGTTTTTTCTTGATTTGTTTCCTGTTGATCACTGTGATCGACAGTATTGTTTTCCAAGGCATTGTTTTCTGTTTGCATATCCAATTTGTTATGATATATGTTAATAATTATTTGACTGCAAAGATATAGTTTTTTTGCGTTTCATTTCACAGAAAGATGAAACAGAAATATTCACATCGAAATACAGATTGCATACTTATGCGATTGTCTCTTTTCAACACAAAACGGAGACATATATCCTTATCTATTAATGTTCAATTTTTTGACAGTCCGTTGACCATTAAACTCCAAAAAATAAAAGTAAATTCCGGACGCCAAATTATTTGTATTCACATCCAATGTATTTTGTCCTGATTTTGCTTCTACTGATTGAGAAGACAGTAATTGTCCATTTATCGTATAAATAGACAAGGTTGCCTGTCCGTCTGCAGGTATTTCGTATGTAATGGAAGTATAACTGTTAGCAGGATTAGGAATATTTTGATCTAAGTGAATGGTTACAGTATCTATGGATTTGTGGCTATTATAGAAATAGGATGTCTTTCCTGTGATTTGTGATGATGTTTTACTTCTACTATATTCTTTAGTCATAACAGTAATATTGTTTTCTGAGTTGTAGTCGTATTTTTGTTTCATTCTCACATAAAAGATGCCTGTTATATCGAGTTCTGTTTTTGTTTCAATCAATAAATCGTTTTCATTATACTGATTTGTAACTACAATTGCATTAGGAATTGGAATAAAGGAAATAGGCGTTTGCAATTTTCCATAAATATTCATTAGTTTGTCTCCGTCGTAGGCGAGGGTAAAATCCAATGAAATATCCATGGTTGACATCCCAAAAATAGATGCGTCAAAATTTTCCATTTTTATGTAAGCAGAAACGGGGTTGCCGTTTTGATATTGCGGATAAAGTTCTATACTTACAATCCACGATGATGTTGTACTGTTGTATTCATTGACAATGATAGTATCACAGGCGATAACTTTCCGTAAAAGACTTTCAATAAAAGACTCGCAGAAAATAGACTTGGGAATTTTATCAAAGTTATCTACGCCTTTATAGACGGTATGACTTAGCGAATCAAATGCTGTTCCCGTAAATTCATAATAATCTACTCGTTTATTGATCTCGTCGTAAACCCATATTTCCGAATAATCCAATACATTGTTTATAAAATTACGCGAAGATATTATTCTACCGTTTGTATCATAACTCATTACAGTGGAATCTATACTGTTCTTTTCCTTTAAAACAGGATAGATCACCTTTGTTGTCAATTGTTTGTTGCTATTGTAAGTATAAACAGTTTTAATATCCTGCACAAAATCATTATCTTGAAATAAGTAGGAATAAGAAGAGTCAGGTTTATCTTCTGTTGTTCTGTGAATTTGTCCAAATACATCCATACCCACAGCGATGCTTATTGCGATTAATATAACTAATTTATTCATGTGGCTCTCTCTTTTGATTTATAAATAATTTATAGCAGTACGGAATGTTTGCAAAGATATATTTTTTTATTGTACCATTTTACAGGAAAGCGCGAAGGCACGAAAGAGGCTGTGTGAAAAGTATTTTCGTAACAACAGAGATCGTCATTGCGAGGAGCGTAGCGACGTGGCGCCCGTAAGAGCAACGGAGCTAATCCCTAACAATCAATGCGTTCTTTGGGTAGGGATTAGCTACGCTGTTCTTACGGGCGCTTCGCTGCGCTCGCAATGACGGCGTTGATTAGACGTTTTCGTGCGTCAGCCCAATTCATAATTCATAATTCATAATTATACATTAAAGACAGACACTAATTATATTCTAATGGGCATTTTGGGATTATACTATACCCATCAAAATATTATTATTTCAAAAACCGTCAAAAGTAATGCTGAAAAATCGTACCTTTGCAACAAAATCTTGATATATGTCATTAAACACATTAACAGCAATTTCACCTTTGGACGGACGTTATTACCGTACCGTATCCGCGTTATCTGATTACTTTTCTGAATATGCGTATATACGCACTCGCATATTGGTAGAAGTGGAGTATTTCATTGCTTTATGCGAATTACCCTTGCCTGAACTAAAGGATATTAAACAGGAACAATATACTGCTCTTCAATCCTTATATCAGCATTTCACGGAAAAAGATGCTATTCGTGTCAAGGAAATAGAAAAAGTTACCAATCACGACGTAAAGGCTGTTGAATATTTTATCAAAGAGAAATTTGAAGCATTAAACCTCTCTCAATATAAAGAGTTTATTCATTTTGGATTAACTTCGCAAGATATTAATAACACAGCCTTGCCATATCTTTGTCATGAATTTCACACAAAAATATTCATTTATAAGTTAGCGGAAATACAGGAAGTATTACTGTCAAAATCCAAAGCATGGCAAAATGTGCCTATGTTAGCCCGTACGCACGGACAACCTGCATCACCGACTACCTTGGGCAAAGAATGGTATGTCTTTTATGAACGTCTTACCAATCAAATATCTTTACTGTCTCAAATTCCTTTTTGCGGGAAGTTTGGCGGTGCAACAGGAAATTTTAATGCGCATTACATCGCTTATCCTAACATAGATTGGGTGTCATTTGGAAATAGATTTCTGAAAGAGAAATTACATTTATTTCGTCTGCAAACAACTACGCAAATAGAGCATTACGATAATCTTGCCGCTTATTTTGACGCGATAAAACGAATAAATACCATTCTGCTGGATTTCAACAGAGATATTTGGACTTATATTTCGATGGAATATTTTAAGCAGGAAGTAAAAACAGGCGAAGTAGGTTCTTCTGCCATGCCGCATAAAGTCAATCCGATAGACTTTGAAAATTCGGAAGGAAATATCTGTCTTGCCAATACTTTATTTGAAGGTCTCGCCGCCAAATTACCTGTATCTCGTTTGCAAAGAGACCTTACCGACAGTACTGTAACGAGAAATATTGGCGTTCCATTGGCGCATAGCATAATTGCTTATCATGCGACATTGCGGGGAATTAAAAAGTTATTATTAAATCAGGAAGCCTTAGAACTTGATTTGGAAAAGAATTGGGCAGTGGTAGCGGAAGCCATACAGACAATTTTGCGCAGAGAAAACTATCCCAATCCGTACGAAAGTCTCAAAGAATTAACACGCGGAAAATCTCATATCACAAAAGAGAGTATTCATGCGTTTATAGATAGTCTCAAGGTGAGCGAAAAAGTAAAAGAAGAATTAAAACGAATTACTCCACAGAATTATACAGGGGTCAAAATAAATATTTAACGTCAATAAAATAAGACAATAAGCATACATGTCAAACATACGAAATTTTTGTATTATCGCACATATAGATCATGGAAAAAGTACTCTCGCCGACCGATTGTTGCAATATACGGGGTCTGTGAATGAACGGGAGTTTCAAAATCAAATTCTGGACGATATGGATTTGGAACGGGAAAAAGGTATTACCATAAAAAGCCATGCCATCCAAATGAATTATCATGCAGGAGACAAACACTATATTTTAAATTTAATCGATACGCCGGGTCATGTAGATTTTTCATACGAAGTGTCCCGGTCGATAGCGGCATGTGAAGGCGCGCTATTAGTAGTTGATGCCACACAGGGAATTCAGGCACAAACAATTTCAAACCTTTATATGGCGATTGAAAACGATTTGGATATTATTCCCGTACTCAACAAAATGGATATGCCAGCCGCTATGCCCGATGAAGTAAAAGAACAAATTATTGACCTGATTGGCTGTCCCGAAGAAGATATTTTGGCAATTAGCGCAAAGACAGGAGAAGGTGTTGAACAGGTATTTGATGCGATAATCAATCGTATTCGTCCACCGAAAAGCGATGTAAATCAACCTTTGCAGGCATTGATATTTGATTCTGTTTTTAATTCATTTAGAGGGATTATAGCTTATTTTCGTATTTTCAATGGACAAATCAATACGGGCGATCTCGTGAAATTTGTTTCAACAGGCAAAGAATATCATGCGGATGAAATAGGGGTGTTACGTCTTACGCCTGAACCTCGTAAACAATTGCAAGCTGGCGATGTAGGCTATATCATCTCGGGAATAAAAGTGGCAAAAGAAGTCAGTGTTGGCGATACGATTACGCATGTTCACAATTCCTGTCAGAACGCCATTGCAGGATTTAAGGAGGTCAAGTCCATGGTATTTGCGGGTATTTATCCTGTGGATGCGGATGATTATGAAGAGTTGCGTTCTTCTTTGGAAAAATTACAACTCAATGACGCTTCCTTAACCTTTGAGCCAGAATCTTCTTTGGCATTGGGATTTGGTTTTCGATGCGGTTTTTTGGGATTGCTTCACATGGAAATTATTCAGGAACGATTAGATCGTGAGTTTGATATGGATGTGATTACAACTGTTCCTAATGTTTCTTATCATGTTTTCACCACAAAGGGGGAGGTTTTGGATGTTCATAATCCGTCGGGAATGCCACCGCTAAACAACATCGAACATATTGAAGAACCGTATATTCATGCTCAAATAATCACTAAATCCGAATTTATCGGACAGATAATGAAATTGTGTTTGGACAAGCGCGGAATATTGAAGTCGCAAGTCTATTTAACCACTGACAGAGCAGAACTTACTTTCGATTTGCCTTTGGGAGAAATTGTTTTTGATTTTTATGACAAATTAAAGAGCTGTTCAAAAGGATATGCTTCATTTGATTATTTCATAAACAGTTATAGAGAGTCAAAATTATCCAAGTTAGATATTCTGCTCAATGGCGACCCTGTAGATGCGCTTTCGACATTAATTCACACAACCCATGCTTATTCATTTGGGCGCAGGATGTGTGAGAAATTGAAAGAATTAATTCCCCGTCAACAGTTTGATATAGCCATTCAAGCGGCGATAGGTTCAAAAATCATTGCACGGGAAACCGTAAAGGCAGTGCGGAAAGATGTTACAGCTAAATGTTATGGCGGTGATATTACCCGTAAACGTAAACTGTTGGAAAAACAAAAGAAAGGCAAAAAACGTATGCGCCAAATAGGAAATGTAGAAGTGCCTCAGTCTGCGTTTTTAGCTGTTCTGAAAATTGATTGATGATAGATAATAGCATGTTGTTTGAAGAAGGTATTTTTGTATTCATTTTGTTGTCTGCAAACAACATTTTTGCCCTAATTTTGTTGTTTGTAAACAACATTTTTGTATCTTTGCAACCTAATTCACAAAGTGATGAAAGAATTATTTGATTTATTTTACAAACAGTTGCAACGGATAGATTTATCTTTTCAAAGATATTTGCTTAACGAAATTAATTGGCAAAGTCGGTTGATAGCTATTACAGGAGCAAGAGGTGTGGGCAAAACAACGCTTTTACTGCAACACATAAAACAACAGTTTGGGCTTACACCAACAGATGTACTTTATGTAAGTTTGGACAATCTTTGGTTTTCGGGTAATCGACTTTTCGATTTAGTTACTGATTTTGAGCAACAGGGCGGGAAATGGCTGTTTTTAGACGAAGTACATAAATACAGCAATTGGTCGCAGGAAATAAAAAATATCTACGATATATTTCCTGATTTGAAAGTCGTTATTACGGGTTCATCTATTTTGGAAATTTATCGGGGAAATGTCGATTTAAGCAGACGAGCTGTTCTTTATCAGCTTTATGGTATGTCATTCAGAGAATTTTTAGCGTTGGAGAAAAAAATAAATTTTCCGGCGATGTCGCTCAATGACATTTTGAGTAATCATATCTCTATCGCTGCCGAAATAAATGGAAAAACAAAGCCGCTGTCCCATTTCAAATGTTATTTACAACACGGTTGTTATCCTTATTATAAAGAAGATAAACAATTTTTCCATTCAAAACTGAATAATACCGTCAATCTGATTTTGGAAAACGATTTACCTGCTGTTGAAAATCTTGAGATGTATTCGATACGGAAAATAAAAAAATTGCTGTGGTTTATTGCTAAAAAAGTTCCATTTACTCCAAACATTACCGATTTGGCGAATGAGGTAGGAGTGAGCAGAAACAGCCTTTTAAATTTTTTGACACTCTTGGAAAGGGCTGGGTTAGTGAATTTACTAACGGACAATTCAAAAGGATTGAATGTGTTGGCTAAACCCGAAAAAATCTATTTGAATGACAGTAATCTTGTTTTTGCATTTGAACCAAACAAGCCAAATATCGGTAATATCAGGGAAACTTTTTTCTTCAATCAGCTGAAAGTAAAAAATCAAGTGAATTACACCAAACAAACCGATTTTGTAATCAACGGCGACTATTTTTTTGAAATAGGCGGAAAAAATAAAGGACATGAACAACTTACAGGATTGCAAAATGCTTTTCTTGCATTGGACGATCTCGAATACGGCTTTGGTAATAAAATTCCACTTTGGTTGTTCGGAATGATGTACTGATTTTTATTTGAAACAGACAACAATAAATTTGATTGATTGACATTAATACATTATATATAAAATAAAACAATGGAAGCAAGAGTAAGTGTTATTATGGGAAGCGTTTCGGATTATCCGATTATGGAAGAAGCTATCAAGTTTTTGGAAGAAATGGACATTCAATACGAATGTAATGCGTTGTCTGCGCATCGGACGCCTGAATTGGTAATGGATTATGCTACACAAGCCAAACATCGTGGCGTAAAAGTGATTATAGCAGGAGCAGGAGGAGCGGCGCATTTGCCGGGAATTATTGCCGCTTATACGTCTATTCCTGTGATTGGCGTTCCTATAAAATCCTCCAATTCCATAGACGGATGGGATTCTGTTCTTTCTATTTTGCAAATGCCATCAGGAATACCTGTCGCTACGGTTGCGCTCAATGGCGCGCGTAATGCCGCTATTTTGGCAACTCAAATAATGGCAACCGACAACGAAACATTGTACGAAAAATTAACAGCATTCAAAAATGCTATGAAACATAAAGTAATAGAAGCAAATAATAAACTGCAAGCTAAATAATTTTTAATTGAAAAATTCATGGATAATTTCATTGTATCAGCACGGAAATATAGACCTCAAACATTCAAATCAGTAGTAGGACAGGATGCTATTACAACAACACTGAAAAATTCTATCCTGCAACAACAAATAGCGCAGGCATTTTTGTTTTGCGGACCAAGAGGCGTTGGTAAAACCACTTGCGCACGTATCTTCGCCAAAACAATTAATTGTCAAAACAGAACCTCTGAAGGAGAAGCCTGTAATGAATGTACATCCTGTAAATCTTTTAATGCATCTGCCTCGTTTAATATTTTTGAGTTGGATGCAGCATCCAATAGTGGCGTTGATGAAATGCGTCGCTTGGTTGAACAGGTACGTATCCCGCCGCAAGGCGTTAAATATAAGGTTTACATTATTGACGAGGTTCACATGTTATCTTCAAATGCTTTCAATGCCTTTTTGAAAACGTTGGAAGAACCGCCCGCTTACGCTAAATTTATTTTGGCAACCACCGAAAAACATAAAATATTGGCTACTATCTTATCCCGATGTCAAATTTTTGACTTCAAACGGATAAAAATAGATGACATTGTTAAGCATTTAGAATACGTAGCGAAGGAAGAAAATATATCATTTGAAGAAAAAGCATTACATGTTATTGCCCAAAAAGCAGATGGCGGACTTCGTGATGCACTTTCTACTTTTGACCAGATTGTAAGCTTCTCCAATGGAAATTTAACCTACGCCAACGCCATCGAAAATCTGAATATTCTTGATTATGACTATTTCTTCAAGATGATTGATTTTATTTTAACGGAAAATTCTGCAGACGCACTTTTGCTTTATAATGAAATCTTGGAGAAAGGATTTGACGGACAACATTTTTTATCAGGACTGAATGAACATTTACGCAATCTGTCTATGTGTAAATCGCCCTCTACCCTTGTTTTGATAGATGTTAGTGATAATATAAAAAATGAATATCTTAATCAGGCAAAGTCTATCGATAACGATATGCTTATACGTTTGTTAAATTTGTTTACCAAATATGAAGGAGATTACAAAACATCAAACAATAAAAGATTACACGTTGAAGTAGCGCTTATGTTGGCATGCTACCTCAAACGTGCTAAAGTCAGGCAATCGTGAGGAGCAAGAAAAAACAGCAATACAGGAAAACGCAGTTACACAAGAACAAAAAATAGAAACGCAACCTTTCAAAAAACCATCACGCGTACTATTACCGGAAAATATGAAAGTTACTTCCATCAAAGACACGTTGGAAAAAAATACACAGACATCTGCAAACCAAAATAATATTGATACCGATAAACAACCCCTTATTCAAAATCAGGGAAACGACCAAACGCAGATAGAAAATGAAACAGTAACCGTATCCGGAAATGAATTAGAAGTATCTGAACAGGAACAGGAACAGGAAACCGTTTTTGTAAGTTTGCAGGAATGTTGGCAGGAGGCAATCATGGAAGTTGCTACTCCGAGTACAATTGGGTTATTGTCAAAACAAGAACCTGTCGAAACCGAAAATCATGTTATTGAAATCGAAGTACCCAATGAACTTGCTAAACAGGAAATAAAAGAAATACTCCCTGACCTGATACAAAACATAAGTCAAAAGACAGGTGTCTCTTACACTATCGAATTCAAAGTGCAGAAGATAATTCAGGGAAAAACAGTAGACACAAATAATCCTGATGAAAAATTTAAACTCCTGTGTCAGGAAAACCCTAAACTAATAGACTTCAAACAACAATTGAATTTGACAATTTCATATTGAGAAATAATTATGAATTATGACCCGTAAGAGCAGCGCAGCTAATTATTTTTGTTTGCGTCAGCCAATTTTCATTTTCAATTTTCAATTTTCAATTTTCAATTATTGAAGTTCACTATTTCAGGGATAGCGTCAATTAACTGTCGAGTATAATCTGTTTGCGGATTATCATAGAGTTCGTCGGCATTGTTCAATTCCTGTATACGACCATCTTTCATGACAATAACCCGATGAGACATATACTTCACGACAGATAAATCATGAGAGATAAAGATATAGGTTAAGCGAAATTCTTTTTTGAGTTCGTTCAACAAATTCAAAACCTGCGCCTGAACAGAAACATCCAAAGCAGATACGGATTCATCACAGATAATAAACTTAGGATTCACCGCAAGAGCACGTGCAATACAAATGCGCTGCCTTTGTCCTCCCGAAAATTCATGCGGATAACAGTAAAAGTGTTTTTCTTCCATGCTTACCCGTTGTAAGAGTTCTAAAGCATATTGTTTTCGTTGCTTGTCGCTGTTTAAGATACCGTGTAATTTCATAGGTTCTGTCATGGCTTTACCTATAGTATATCGCGGGTTGAGAGAAGAATACGGGTCTTGAAATATGATTTGTACTTCTTTCCGAAAATGTCGTAATTGATTTATGGATAAACTCCGTACATCCGTATCCTTATATATTATACTTCCTGATGAAGGTTCTATCAAACGGAGCAGGCTACGTCCCAAAGTGGTTTTGCCACAGCCTGATTCTCCTACTAATCCAAGCGTCTCGCCCTCGTAAACATCAAAACTGACATCGTCTACTGCCATGAAACAACTACGTTTCTTGAATACTTTTTTGGGTAAAGGATAATGTTTTTTCAGATTTCGTACCTTTAAGACAGGAGGGCTGGACATTAAGAAATCTATCTGTTTTTTATATTCTTCGGGAGAAATAATTCCTTTTACAGTAGGATTATTATTCGTTTCCATTTGTAAAAAGTCCGATATGGTAGGTAATCGTTTAGGACGAACATTCACAGGTACACGACAGGCTAATAATCCTTTGGTATAGGGATGTTCAGGTTGTAGAAAAATGTCATTTACTTTTCCTGCCTCAACTTTCTCCCCCTGATACATCACCAATACTTCATCCGCAATTTCAGAGACAACCCCCAAATCATGAGTAATAAAAATAATACTTGTTCCATGCTTCTGTTGCAAAGACTTCATCAACTCCAAAATAACTTTTTGAACGGTAACATCCAAGGCGGTAGTTGGTTCATCGGCGATGAGAATATCAGGATTACATGCCATTGCCATCGCTATCATTATCCGTTGTTTTTGTCCTCCCGATATTTCGTGAGGGTAAACATTGTAGGCTTTCAAAGGATCGGGAAGAAGGACTTCTCGAAACAGTTCAAGTGTTTTTTGTTTTGCTTCTTTTCGATTAAAATTCAGATGTAATGATATTAATTCTCTGACCTGTCTTCCGCATTGCATAGAAGGATTGAGTGAGGTCATAGGTTCTTGAAATATCATTCCTATACGATTTCCCCTGTAAAACTGCATTTGTCTTTCCGACAAGGTCAGGAGATTTACTCTTTTATCTTCTCCATGAAAAAAAATCTCCCCCTTACAGCTAACCTGCTTCCCCGTTAACAAACGCATAATACTTAGTACCGATACAGATTTCCCAGAACCCGATTCTCCTACTATTCCCAACGTTTTTCCTCTTTTCAAACTAAAAGATAATTCCTTTACGGCATGACACGTATTGTCTTTCGATATAAAATCAATACATAAGTTGTTTACTTCAAGTATACTATCACTCATCAATGTTTCTGTTTCTATGAATTGCAAAGATAACACTTCTTTAGTTTTGTAAAAATGAGTTGTGAAAATTTAGTAATAATCTGTCAACTTTTTTCAGGACAAGACAGTTTTACCGAACATGTAGCCTGTTTCATCGAACATACAGCCTGTTTTATCGAAGGCGCGCATTTTCATTTGTCGATTATCAATTTCAATCATCAATTATTTTTGATTACCTTTGCAAAAAAATGAAAGAATATGCATTGTTTGACAGATTATGAAGTAAGATTATTACTTGCCTTGAATGAAAGTTTGAAAGGTAAACAAAAATTCACCAATCTTTTTATGGAAGGTGGTTTTCCAGAGTTAGCGGCTTTGTCTGCTGCTATTCATTCGGATACGGATGCTTTACATTGGTTATTGAATAATGGGTTTCCTGAATTTGCCGTCTTGAGTAATGCTATTGATGGCGAAGAACATGCTATTGCATGGTTGAAAAAATACAAACTTGATTTTTTGTCTGTATTTGCGGCAGCTTGCAGGCAGGAGAATGAAGCTATTAAATGGTTTGCCGACAAAAATTTATTAGTGTTCATTATGCTGATACGCACTATACATGATGTACTTCGGTTTCAGTCTTGGGATGCTTCCGATATTCATAAACGAAGACGGTCATAAATGTTTATCAAGATAATTGAAAAAATCATGTACTTTTGCAGCAATATTTCATAATTAGTGTCTGTCTTTAATGTACAGATAGGGTTGTTTCAAAAGCGCTTTCCGCAACAATCAGTACGTCATTGCGGGCTTGACCCGCAATCCCCATCCGATAACACGTTTTATGGCAGGGGATTAGCTCCGCTGCTCTTACGGGTGCGGGTCAAGCTCGCAATGACGGCGTTATGTCGACTATATAGACAGACACTAATTAATCTGCTTTTTAGAGAAGCTAAAGAAAATAAATTTACGGTACAAATCAGTTATGCAAAATGATAAAGAGTCCATTACGATATCCCGGAGGAAAAAGTCGAGCAATTGAC